>JBPCVS010000101.1:0-11573 GCA_051010295.1 Parvibaculales bacterium
CGGCTAAATGCACATCAGATTCGGCTGTCGGAAGATATGTTTGTTGCCGATTTATTTGCTGATACCACACATCATGGTGCAACCATTTTATGCGCCACCTATCCGCGAGCCTATCTTGACCTCAACCGTGCCGCCAATGAATTAGAAGCCGAATTATTTGAAGACCCATGCGCCGATATGATTGACCCCAAATCACACCGCGCCGCCGCCGGGCTTGGCACAGTGCCGCGTTTGGTGGCCGAAAATATGCCCATATATAAAGACAAGTTGAAATTTGCCGAAGCGCAAGCACGGCTGGATAAAATTTATCACCCTTTTCATGCGGCACTGGCGGGGCAACTTGCCGCCATGCAAAAACCGTCGGGTTTTGCCGTTTTGCTAGATGCCCATTCCATGCCATCACAAGCGGTGCGCCAGCATGTGTCTAAAGCGCGCAACCCACAAATTGATTTTGTGCTGGGCAATCGGCGCGGCCAATCTTGCGCACCCGCCTTGTCTGCATGGGTGCAAAATTATCTGCGCGATAAAGGCTATTGCGTTGAGATGAATCACCCCTATGCAGGGGGTTACATTACCGAACATTATGGCCGCCCCGCCAGTGGGTTTCATGCTCTGCAAATAGAAATAAATCGTTCTATTTATATGGATGAGGCGGAATATCGGAAAAATTCAGATTTTTCTTTATTGCAAGAAAATATGACCGCATTGGTGAAAAATCTAGTTTCCGCCCTACCACAACTTGCCAGTAATTTGACTGACACAACTGAACTTGCCGCTGAATAATGTCTGACCTTACCGATTATCTTGCTTTTGCACACCAGCTTGCCGATGCCGCCGCCACGCAAAGCTTGCCATTATTTCGCAATTTGCCACAAGTTGAAAACAAACTCAAAACAGGCGGCTTTGACCCCGTTACCCAAGCTGACCGCGCTGCCGAAGCCGCGATGCGCGCCCAAATTGAAAGCCATTATCCCAATCATGGCATTTTGGGCGAAGAATTTGACGAAAAGCCGCGCATCGGAAAAGAAAAAATGCAATGGGTGCTTGACCCAATTGACGGCACCCGCGCTTTTATCTCTGGGTTGCCAACATGGGGCACGTTAATCGCCCTCAATGATGGCGCGGCGGTGCAAGTCGGACTGATGCACCAGCCCTTTATTGGCGAGGCTTTTTATGCTTGTGCTGGCGGCACAGCGCAGTGGCGGCGCAATGACAACAGGAGTGGGGGCGAAAGCGAAAAACAGCTCAAAACCCGCCCCTGCAAAAAGCTGGACGATGCAGTGCTAGCCACCACCTCCCCCGCCTATTTTGAAAACAGCCCGCAAGCAAAAATCTGGCAAAGATTGGCGGCGCAAGCACGCCTCACCCGCTATGGTGGCGATTGCTATAATTATGCTCTGCTGGCCGACGGCCAGTTGGATATTGTAGTGGAACAAGGCTTGCGCGCCTTTGATATTCAAGCCCTGATTCCAATTATTGAATGTGCGGGCGGCATTATCACCGATTGGCAAGGCAATTCAGCCATCAATGGCGGGCAAATTGTAGCCTGCGGCGACCCAGCACGCCATACCGAATTGCTTGACCGCCTTAATCCCTAACTCCATAATATGTAAAGAAAAGCCGTTTTTCTTTATATGTTATGGCTGATATGTATATGAAAATGCGAAAATACATAACAAGCCACTTAAAGCATATACAAAAGTGGATTTTTGTATATGCTTTTTATAAATACATATACAAAAGTGGGTTTTTGTATATGCTTATTGGTAATACATATACAAAAGTGGATTTTTGTATATGCTTATTGGCAATACATATAAAAAATATATGGAAAGAGGCTTGATATGAACAATGTGACTTATACAGCAAATGCGTTTCCGTCACAACAAGAGCTGCAGACGGTGCCAATCTTCAAAGCTTTGGCTGATGCACGGGCGGCTTTAGGCGAGCTTAAAGGCACAGCCAGCAGCCTCCCCAATCAGGGCATTTTGCTTGACACTTTATCCTTGCAAGAGGCACTGGCGAGTTCCGAAATTGAAAATATTGTAACCACACAAGATGAAGTGTTTCAGATTGACCCTGTGCAAGATGTTGGCTCGCCCGAAGCCAAAGAAGTGGCGCGTTACGCCCAAGCCATGCGACATGGCTTTGAGATGTGGCAGGAAAAACAATTTATCAACGAAAATATGTTGATTGAGATGTTTCGCATTTTGAAGCGTCGCGATGATGGGTATCGCACCAATTCTGGCACGGTGTTGCGAGACGGGCGCGGACAGACGATATACACACCGCCACAAAATCCGCAAGATATTGTGCGACTGATGCGCGACCTTGAGGCCTTTATTAACGAAAAATCGGGTGCGCTTGACCCCCTCATCCGCATGGCACTCATTCACCATCAATTTGAGAGTATTCATCCGTTTCCAGATGGCAATGGCCGTGTTGGGCGTATGCTGAACGTGCTGTATTTAACCCATACCAAGCTGTTGGATGTGCCGATTCTTTATCTCAGCCGCGCCATCAATGCCAGTAAAACAGATTATTATCGTCTGCTACAAGCCGTGCGAGACGAAAATCTATGGGAAGAATGGGTGATTTATATGCTTGGCGCGGTGGCACAATCGGCAAGTTCTACCCTGCGCCTCATTGAGGCAATACGCGATTTGATGCAGGCCACCAAACAGCGCATGCGTGGCGCATTGCCAAAAATCTATTCGCAAGATTTGCTCAATAATCTGTTTCGCCATCCTTATACACGCATCAGCTATCTTGAAAATGAGTTGTCTTTCGGGCCACAAACGGCACGCAAATATCTGGAAACATTGGCAAAAAATGGGTTCTTGGAAAAAATGAAATCTGGGCGCAATAATTATTATATTAATGCGCCATTGGTCGCATTACTTTTCAATGTTTCGGAAGGCGATATGCCGCAAGCGGAGAGGTCTGATAGATAGGCTAATGCGCTTGTATGTTTTGATAAAATGCCAAAATATCAGCCAAAAAAGCTTGGCGCGTTGCATCTTTTTCCATCAATAATTCGTGCATCGCATGGGGGTAAGTTTTGCCCTGCCCATTTTGCACATGCGCCAACACATGGGCGTGGCTGGCATTATCCACCAATTTTTCATCCTCTGCCGTGCCAATAAAAAGCGGCGTGGTAAAATTTTTGAGATAGGCGGGGCGCACCGAAGCACGCATCGCTTTGCTGGCCGCCAAAATCCAGCCCAAACTCACGCCATTAAGCTGCAAGCGCGTATCTTTTACAAAAAGCTGTTCATTGCGATTAAACCGCGCCATATCATAGGTTACCACATTGCTGGCTGCATCGGCTGGGCGTTCAACTGGCGGCATGCTCGGCACGGCACTATCGGCTTTGCCGATGAGTGCACAAGCCTGCGCCACAATTAGCAACATTATCCGCGCCAAAGCGGGCATAGCCAAGCCGTGCATCGGTGCCGATTGCGCCAGCGCACAAAACCAATCCTTATGTTTATGCGCGGCGCGGAGCGAAATCTGCCCGCCCATAGAATGGGACAAGCCAAAAACTGGACGCGGACACCCTGCCAGCAATTTTTCTAGCCTATCTTCAAGATCTTCCACATTTTGGTCAAAATCGCTGATATGCAGACGCGTTGCGGTGGTGGAATTGCCTTCAGACAGGCCATGCCCGCGCCACTCTGGCAGCACCACGCAATAACCCGCTTGTTGCAAATCTTTGATTGTCTCAAAATATTTTTCAATAAATTCTGAATAGCCCGTCATCAACACAATGGTGGCACGCGCATCGGCAACAGAAAAAACGCCATTACGCAGTTTTTTGCCATCACGCGCCAGCAAAGTGCCAATATCAGCATTGGCAGGGGCTGGATTGTCAGCCATTTCCACCCATTGCGCGGGTTTGTCCCAATTCATTTTACTCACCTCATTGGCATTATGATAATGTAAAAAAAACAAAAATTCTTGTCAATTTTGCGAACACTCACCATGATAGTGTCAAATGAGAATAAAGGCCAAATGATAATAAGGCCAAATAATAATGAGGATAGCAAAATGATAAATAAGCAAAACACTGTTTTCTGGAATAGTAATTTTACCTTTGTGCTGGCCTGTGTTGGCGCGGCGATTCTGGGTTTGTCGGTGCTTGTCGCCGTAATTTATTGGCAGGGCGTGGCACTGGCTAACAGCCGCCACGCCCTGGCAGAGGCTAACGGGCAAATTGTTGCCCTGCAACGCGCCGTCGATGCAGTCGAACGTGTAAGCCGCATAACAGAGCAGGCAGCAGAACGCAAGAATGAGGCAGTAAATATTGTTAACAACGCTAGCGACCAAAAACCCCCGCCAGCTTGCGAAGGAGTCGACTATGCACAAATTGCTAACAAACCTTTACATCACAGCATTCGCGCTGCTCTTGGTAGCTTGCGCGGGCCAAACTGAATATATCAGCACACCAATTCCAGCAATATTGCTGGAATGCCAACCCCCAAATGTGGCCGATGTTTTGTTGGGTGGGGGCGCGACAGAAAGCGATTTGGCGCGAGAATACATCGAAATATTTAACTCGCTGGACGGCTGCGCCAGGCGCATGGGCGAGGTGAGAAACCTTGTCAAACCCCATTAATGTTGCTATAAATATTTAAGGAGTTGCACACCGCCACATGTGCGCAACAAAAACACGCTAGAGAAAATGGCGAATATGGCCGCCGCCTTTACAGGCAAGCGGCTGTCGTACAGGGAATTGACAGCATGACCCCCCCCCCCCACAACTCATTGAAAATAAACTACTTTATGGAGATTGCTTAACTATTATGCAAAACATGAATCTGGCCAGCGTGGATTTGATTTACCTTGACCCACCCTTTAATTCGGCGCGTGATTATAACGCGATTTACAAAGATGAAACTGGTCGCCCGTTGCCAGACCAAGTAGAGGCTTTTTGTGATACATGGCAACTGGACGAGGAACGCGAGCGCGCAATCCGCGCAATGCCCAAAGTGATGCTAGAAAACGGCATTGATAATTCGGTGGTACAATTTTGGAACTTATGGGTTAAAGCGTTGCGCGAAACACAACCTAATCTTTTGGCTTATTTGTCTTATATGACCGAACGGCTTTTGTTGATGAAGGGGATATTAAAGCCAACTGGCTCTATCTATCTGCATTGCGACCCGACCGCCAGCCACTATATAAAATCCATGATGGACGCTATTTTTGGGCATAAGAATTTTTTGAATGAAATTATTTGGCATTACACTGGGGGTGGGAGAAGCAAAAGATATTTTAGCAGAAAGCATGATTGTTTGCTTTGGTATAAAAACGGCAACACGCACACATTTAACATTGATGAGGTAAGAGTTCCTTACAAAGAAACCAGTGGCTTTGCAAAAGGGGGTATAACAGCAAAAAGTGGCAAACATTATAAACCCCACCCCGACGGCACACCAGTTGATGATGTTTGGGATATGCCAATAATCAATCCAATGGCAAAAGAGCGGCTGGGCTATGCCACACAAAAGCCCGTTGCTCTGCTTGAACGCATTATCAAAGCCTCTAGCAATGAGGGGGATGTTGTATTTGACCCGTTTTGCGGGTGCGCGACCACGATTGAGGCGGCACAAAACTTAGGCCGAAAGTGGATAGGGATTGATATTGCTATCCACGCCATAAAGCGCGTATCGCAAGCGCGGTTGCGTGACCGACTGGGGCTTATTGAAGGGCAAGACTATGTGATTGAGGGCATCCCGCGCAACATTGAAGGTGCGCGTGATTTATGGCAACGCGACAAATACCATTTTCAAAAATGGGCGGTAGAACAAGTGGGCGGCTTTGTTACTGCCAAGCGCACGGCAGATGGCGGCATTGATGGGCGGCTATATTTTACATTGGACGACACCGATAAAGATTTATCCAGTATGGTGCTTGAGGTAAAGGGTGGTAAGAATGTTAATGTTAACATTCTTCGTGATTTACGCGGGGTGCTTGAGCGCGACAGCGCATTGATGGCAGGGCTGATTGTGCTTGCGCCATTAGGCGACCGCAAAATGCAGAACTTTAAGAAAGAAATGGCGGCGGCGGGTGATTTGGATGTGAATGGCGTGAAATATGCGCGGATGCAAATTCTAACTATTGATGATATATTTTCGGGTAAAGAATTTGCTACCCCGAGTCGTGTTGCAGGGCAAGGGGCGCAAAGTCCCCGATTGCCGCTAGGAGAAGGTGATAATGGCTGACAGAAAAAAACCGCAAGGCCGCCCAGCAAAAGGATACCCGCGCCAGTTTAATGCTTCGGCGCGTGATTTAGCGCAGGGCATAATAAGGAGAGCAAAATGATAAATAAGCAAAACACCGTTTTCTGGAATAGTAATTTTACCTTTGTGCTGGCCTGTGTTGGCGCGGCGGTTGGGCTGGGCAATATCTGGAAATTTCCCTATATGACTGGTACGCAGGGCGGTGGCGCATTTGTGCTGATTTATCTAGCGACAATTTTTGCTATCGCTATTCCGATTGCGGTTTCCGAGTTATTGATTGGCCGTCATGGACGTTCCGATGCCGTCACTTCGGTGCGCACAGCTTTGCAAGATAGCCATTATCCCCGCCGCCTTGACATTATTGGCGGCGTGGCGGTGTTTGCTTCTTTTGTGTTACTCAGCTTTTATGCAGTCATTGCTGGTTGGGTGAGTGCCTATGTCATCCACGCAACCCAAGCTGTGCTTGGCCAAGGTATGCTTGGCCAAGTTGATGCCGATAGTGCCAATTCTATCTTTAATGACCTGCTGAGTGCGCCCACTATTTTAATCAGCCATCAGATTTTATTTTTACTGCTCATTGGTGTTATTTTGGTGCGGCAACTACAAAAAGGGCTAGAACGCGCCAATCTGATTTTGATACCAGCACTTGTCATCATGCTCATCGGCATTGTCGCCTATGGCATTGTGGCGGGCGATATTGCCGTCGCGCTAAAATTTTTGTTCACGCCTGATTTTAGCAAAATAACAGCAGAAGTCGTGCAATCCGCCATTGGGCATGGCTTTTTTTCGGTCGGGGTGGGTGCGGCCATGTTGATAACTTATAGTGCCTACCTCAATAAAAATGTCAATTTAGGGCGCACCGCCATTATTATCGGCTTGGCCGACACGGCTATTGCTCTGCTGGCGGGTATTGGCGTTTTTTCTATTGTGTTTGGCCAATCGCTTGACCCCGCGCAAGGGCCGGGCCTCATTTTCACCACCCTGCCATTGGCTTTTGCACAAATGCCGGGCGGTAGCCTATTGGCTTTTATGTTCTTTCTGCTGGTCTATTTTGCCGCGCTTACTTCGGGTTTGTCGCTGGGCGAAGTGATTATTCGCTGGGCAGAAAATCGCTTTAGCTGGTCGCGCCAGCGCGCCGCTATCATCATGTTGGGCGCGATATTTTTGGTTGGTCTGGCCACTGTATTTTCGTTCAATCATTGGGCAGATTTCCGACTGGTTTCGCAAGGGCGGCTGGCTGATAAAACCCTATTTGACACCAAAGATTATTTAGTCACCGCCTATCTTATGCCGCTTGGCGGGTTGGGCGCGGTGGTGCTGACGGGCTGGTTGATGCCGCGCCCGATACTCAAACAGATATTTGGCGCACAGGAGGGTGGATTTTTGTTTGAGGCATGGCTGTGGAGTGCGCGCATTATTGCACCACTTGGCATTGGCTGGATTTTTATTGCTGGACTTTAGCCCCCTTAGGAAAGATTTTTTAATTTTCAAGTTCTTGTCATAATATAATTACGCATTATCTCCTAATTGAAGGCGGCAATCCTGCCGCTTTTATGAGTGGGCAACAGAGCCAAAAGGGCTGTTGCTCAAATCTTGCTTAAAAGGAGATAAAGATGAAAAATTTTGATTTAACCCCCCTCTATCGGTCAAGCATCGGCTTTGACCGCTTTGCCAATGTTTTTGACGCCCTCAACGCGCCAGAAAAAGGCACCACCTACCCGCCCTATAATGTGGAACGGGTTGGTGAAAATGATTACCGCATTGCCATGGCGGTTGCTGGCTTCAGCCAAGACGAGCTGGATATTGAGGAAGTCGGCGGCGTGTTGATTGTGCGTGGTATTACCCAAAGCGACCCGCAAGCTGACGCACCCCAATTACTTTATCGCGGCATTGCGGCACGCAATTTTGAGCGGCGTTTTCAGCTGGCCGATAATGTGCAAGTTTCTGGTGCGGCACTGACTAACGGCTTGTTACATATTGAACTTGTCCGTGAAATCCCCGAAGCGGAAAAACCGCGTAAAATAAACATCACGAAGACCCTAAAAGCTGCCTAAAACAGCTTTTATCCCTTGCCCGACCGCCGTCTCCTCCCTCTGCGGTCGGGCATATTTTTGTCTATTTGGGCGGGCGGATTGGCTGATTTTAAGGCGTAACACAATAATTTACACCTATTTAGGTCAATATCATTGACCAATTTACTTGAATTTTTCTGACTTTTGCGCCTATAGTAGCCCAAAGTGAGGGACAATATCATACGCATAGCAATGCGTTCCTCCAATCTGGGATTTTTTCAACTGCCAACCTATTGCTGGGGTATAAGCCAGCCACAGGTCAGTATCCCACAACGAAATTATGAGAGAATATGGGGAAGGCGCATGAAGCGACAACCGCAAAAACAAAATGGACAAAAATTACGGGAACAACAAAGCGGATTCCCACAAAAGCAGGGCCTGTATGACCCACGCAATGAGCATGATGCGTGTGGTATCGGCTTTGTTGCCAATATCAAAAACATTAAAAGCCATGATATTATCCGTGATGGGCTGACCATTTTAGAAAATTTGGAACATCGCGGTGCGGTGGGTGCCGACCCCAAAGCGGGCGATGGCGTTGGTATGCTTATTCAAATGCCAGATGTGTTTTTGCGCAAAGCAACCAAGCCGCTCGGCATCACATTGCCTGACGCGGGGACCTATGGCGTGGGCATGATATTTTTGCCACCTGACAAGCCGACCCGCCACAAAATTGAAAAAACCATAGAAAAGAAAATTGCCGAATCTGGCCATAAATTATTGGGCTGGCGCGATGTGCCGGTTGATAATAGCGATCTTGGCTATTCTATCAAACCGACCGAGCCGATTATTCGCCAAGTTTTTATTGGCAATCATAAAGCCAGCACACAACAGGTTTTTGAGCGCGATTTATTTGTGATGCGCCGCCTGATTGAGCTGGCCATTGCCAAAAGCAATCATAAAATTTGTGAAGAATTTTTCTACATTCCCTCCATGTCGTCGCGCACTTTGCTTTATAAGGGTTTGTTATTATCCAGCCAGCTTGGGCCCTATTATGCCGATTTGCGCGACCCCGACACCATGTCGGCCATCGCGCTGGTGCATCAACGTTTTTCCACCAACACATTCCCCACATGGTCGCTGGCACAGCCGTTTCGCACCATCTGTCATAATGGCGAGATTAACACGGTGCGCGGCAACATTAACTGGATGGCCGCCCGCTACAAAACATTGGCCAGTGATTTTTTAGGCGATGATTTAGAAAAACTTTGGCCGCTCATTCAAGAAGGCCAATCGGACTCAGCCAGTTTTGATAATGCGCTGGAATTGCTGGTGATGGGTGGCTATTCGCTGGCGCATGCGATGATGATGCTTATCCCCGAAGCATGGGCTGATAATGCGCTGATGGATGATGAACGGCGCAGTTTTTATGAATATAATGCCGCTTTGATGGAGCCATGGGACGGACCAGCGGCAGTGGCTTTTACCGATGGCAACCAAATTGGTGCAACGTTAGACCGCAACGGGTTGCGCCCTGCGCGTTATTTTGTCACCTCTGATGACCGCGTGGTGATGGCCTCAGAAATGGGCGTGTTGCCCACCGCCGAAGAAAAAATTATTGAAAAATGGCGGTTGCAGCCGGGCAAAATGTTGCTGATTGACCTTGAGCAACAGCGCATTATTTCTGATGTTGAAATCAAGCAAAATTTAGCCCAATCGCACCCCTATGCCGACTGGCTGGCCAGTGCGCAAATTAAACTAGAAGAGTTGCCCACCCCGCAAGGCGAAGCGCATGTGCATAATGATATTCCGCTGATTGATATGCAACAGGCTTTTGGCTACACGCAAGAGGATTTGAAATTTTTGCTTGCGCCGATGATTGAAAAAGGCGAAGAGGGCACGGGCTCAATGGGCACCGACACGCCGCCTTCCGCCCTATCCAATAAATCCAAACCGCTTTACACTTATTTTAAGCAAAATTTCGCGCAAGTAACCAATCCACCGATTGACCCAATCCGCGAAGAGCTGGTTATGTCGCTGGTTTCTTTTATTGGGCCGCGCCCCAATTTGCTAGATTTGGAAAGCACTTCAAGCAACAAAAGGCTAGAAGTGCAGCAACCCATTTTGAGCAATGATGATTTGGAAAAAATTCGTTGTATTAGCGATGTTAAAGATAATCATTTTCATGCCATCACTTTGGATATTAGCTGGCCAATTAACAGTGGCGCAAAAGGGCTGAAAAAGCGGCTACAAGAATTATGCAAAGAGGCCGAAACAGCCATTGGCGAAGGCCAAGAAAATATCATTATTTTATCCGACCGCGCCATCTCTCCCGAACGCGCCGCTATTCCTGCTTTGCTTGGCACGGCGGCGGTGCATCATCATCTCATTCGGCAGGGGTTGCGCACCTCCGCCGGGCTGGTGGTAGAAACTGGCGAAGCGCGTGAGATACATCATTTTTGTTGCCTTGCGGGTTATGGCGCGGAAGCCATTAACCCCTATCTGGCCTTTGATACGATTGACGCACTCTATGAGAAAATGCACGAAAAAATAAATGGCCACCAAACTGCCGATTTAAGCCGCGACCAAGCGCAGGCCAATTTTATCAAAGCCGCCGGCAAGGGTATTCGCAAAGTCATGTCAAAAATGGGCATTTCCACCTATCAATCCTATTGCGGTGCGCAAATTTTTGATGCCATTGGCTTGTCGCAAAAATTTATTGATACTTATTTCACCAACACCGCCACCACCATTGAGGGCATTGGCCTAGACGAAGTGGCGCAAGAGGTTTTGATGCGCCACCATGCGGCTTTTGGCAATCTGGAAATTTTGCAAAATACGCTGGAAGTCGGCGGCGATTATGCGGTGCGGGTGCGCGGCGAAAACCATGTTTGGAATTTTGACACCATCAGCAATTTGCAACATGCCGTGCGCGGCAATAGCCAACAGCAATATCGCGCCTATGCCAAATTGGTGAATGAACAAGATAAGGATTTGCTCACCTTGCGCGGTCTATTCAAAATCCGCACCGCCAAAAAAACCAAAGCCGTGCCACTGGATGAGGTTGAACCCGCCAGTGAAATTGTCAAAAGAGTTGCCACAGGTGCCATGTCTTTTGGCTCAATCAGTGCCGAAGCGCATGAGACATTGGCGGTTGCGATGAATCGGCTGGGCGGCAAATCCAACACCGGCGAAGGTGGCGAAGAAACCCACCGCTTTGCGCCAATGGAAAATGGCGACAGCAAACGCTCGGCCATCAAACAAGTGGCTTCTGGCCGCTTTGGGGTTACGGCAGAATATTTGGCCAATGCCGATA
>JBPCVS010000102.1:0-3490 GCA_051010295.1 Parvibaculales bacterium
AAGGCCGCGAAAAGCCAGATTATACGGCCGCCGTTGACCTGCTTACCCGCACCGCCATTAAAGAAATGGTGTTGCCATCGCTGTTGCCCGTCTTGTCACCGATTGTGTTGTATTTCGCGGTTGAGCAGATTGCCAATCGCTCGGCGGCCTTTTCGGCACTAGGTGCAATGTTGCTAGGCGTTATCATCACTGGGCTGTTTGTTGCTTTGTCAATGACTGCGGGCGGTGGCGCGTGGGATAATGCCAAAAAATATATTGAAGATGGTAATCATGGCGGCAAAGGTTCGGAAGCACATAAAGCGGCTATTACTGGCGACACAGTAGGCGACCCCTATAAGGATACGGCGGGCCCTGCAGTTAATCCGATGATTAAAATCACCAATATCGTAGCGTTGCTGATGTTGGCTGTGCTGGCGCATTAGGTTTTCCCAAGCGATGCTCTTGCGCCTATTGTGCTACGCACAATGCGCGAGCCGCTTGGGACGCGCCGCCAACCGCTTAACGCGGTTGGACGTTTATTCTTTTCCCTTGCGCGGCCTGTTTTTGGTTTTAGCTTCCTGTTTTTTCCCCTGCACGGCCTGTTTTTGCCTCTACCTTCCTGTTGTTCTTTCTCCCAAGCGAGCTATGCGTCAATTATGCTCGCTTTGCTCGCATAATGCGCAGCCGCTTGGGACGGGCCGCCAACCGCTTAACGCGGTTGGGCGCGTTCTTTTCCCTTGCTCGCTTGGGAGAAACAAAATGCGTAAAATTTGTTCATTTTGTCTGTTTTTTAAGCAGATAGTGGGTAGGGGAAAATTAACAAGCCGCCTCCATTGCCCAGCTAAAAATTGGCACGAAATTTGCATATATTAAATAACGTGATATTTTACCGCGATATTTTGCAAAGGATGAAGCAATGAAAAAAATTGAAGCCATCATTAAGCCATTCAAACTTGACGAAGTTAAAGACGCATTACAAGAGGCGGGTATGCAAGGCATCACCGTTGTTGAGGCGAAAGGTTTTGGTCGTCAGAAAGGCCACACCGAGCTTTATCGGGGGGCTGAATATGTGGTGGATTTTCTGCCCAAAGTTAAGCTAGAGCTTGTTGTAACTGATGACCAGCTTGAAGGGGCGATTGAGGCTATCAAAATATCGGCGCATACAGGACGCATTGGCGATGGCAAAATTTTTGTGTCTGATATTGCCCAAGCGGTGCGCATCCGCACAGGCGAAACTGGCGATGAGGCAATATAAACCCAAAATATGCACTAAATACACAGGCAAGAAAAAGATAAACCCTAACCCGCAACATTTTACAGAAACTGGAGTTTAAGATGTCAAATGCTAATAATATTCTCAAAATGATTAAGGATAATGAAGTCAAATATGTTGACTTACGTTTCACCGACCCACGCGGCAAAATGCAACATGTTACATTAGACACCGCATTGGTTGATGAGGATTTATTTGCCGAAGGCACAATGTTTGATGGTTCGTCTATTGCGGGCTGGAAAGCCATTAATGAGTCCGACATGGTGCTGATGCCTGAGCCTGCAACCGCACATCTTGACCCTTTTTATGCCCAGCCGACGCTTGGCATTTTTTGCACCATTTTAGAGCCATATACCCGCGAACCTTATAATCGTGACCCGCGTTCAATTGCTTTACGCGCAGAAAAATATCTTGCCTCAACGGGCATAGGCGACACGGTTTATTTTGGGCCAGAAGCTGAGTTTTTTGTGTTTGATGATGTCCGCTTTGCCACTGATGCTTATAATACTGGCTTTATGTTGGATAGCACAGAACTGCCAGATAATTCTGACACTTTTTATGAAGCTGGCAATATGGGGCATCGTCCGCGCACCAAAGGCGGCTATTTTCCCATCAATCCAGTGGATAGTGGACAAGATTTACGCAGTGAAATGCTGTCGGTGATGAAAGAAATGGGGCTGGAAGTGGAAAAACACCACCACGAAGTGGCCGCCGCCCAACATGAATTAGGGCTAAAATTTGATACATTGACAAAAATAGCCGACAATTTACAGATTTATAAATATGTCGTGCATAATGTTGCCCATGCCTATGGCAAAACTGCAACCTTTATGCCCAAGCCTGTTTATGGCGATAATGGCACGGGAATGCACTGCCACCAATCTATCTGGAAAGAAAATAAGCCGCTATTTGCTGGCGATAAATATGGCGATTTGAGCCAAGAATGTTTGTATTATATTGGCGGCATTATCAAACATGCACGCGCCATTAACGCGCTGGCCAATGCGTCAACCAATTCTTATAAGCGGCTTATTCCCGGTTTTGAGGCACCTGTTCTGTTGGCCTATTCAGCGCGCAACAGGTCGGCCTCTTGTCGTATTCCTTTTGCCACTTCGGCGGCGGGCAAACGCATTGAGGTGCGCTTCCCCGACCCGACAGCAAATCCTTATCTTGCTTTCACGGCCATGATGATGGCCGGGCTGGACGGCATTGAGAACAAAATTGACCCAGGCGACCCAATGGATAAGGATTTATATGAATTGCCGCCAGAAGAATTAAAATCTGTGCCGCAAGTTTGCGGATCATTGCGTGAGGCTTGCCAAGCACTAGATGGCGACCGTGATTTTCTCAAAAAAGGTGGCGTGATGGATGACGACCAGATAGATGGCTATTTGGAATTGAAATGGGAAGAGGTTTATCGCTTTGAGCATACACCGCACCCAGTTGAATTTGACATGTATTACAGCGTTTAGTGCTGTCATAAAATTGGTCAGCTTTGCATTTATGCGTTCCAATAGGCGTTATAGGCTTTGGCGGTGTTGGCCTCATTTTTCTGGTAGCGCAGAAAAGCTTTGAACACGCCAAGCCGCAAATCAGGTTCGCGCCCCTCGCCCATATTGATAAGGTTGAGACACCAAAAGGCTTGTTGTCCCCAGCCATTAAGCCCCGCCATCATACGGAAAGGCGAGTTAAGCCCCAGCCAGCCCGGCCCAATTTGCATATTTTTTTCCAACACAGGCGTTTGCGCCAACGCACCCGACAGCAATTTATTCGGCACTTGTGGGTCAATGCAAAGCGGGCGGCCAATGCCAATCATATCGCATATATTGGCGGCCAAAGCAGCCTCCATACCCTCACGGCTGCGAAACCCGCCTGTCACCATAAGCGGGGCTTTATAGATGGCGCGAATATCTTTGGCGTAATCCAAAAAATAGGCCTCGCGGGCAATGGTGCTTTGGCGGCGGGTTTCTGCGCGTTCAGGGTTGATGGTCAGATTATCCAGCCCGACCAATTTGGGTTGCTCATAAGTGCCGCCTGAGATTTCCAGCAAATCCAGCCCCTCATCATTCAGCCAGCCCGCCACCTGTATCGCTTCTTCATGGCTGAAACCGCCGCGTTGAAAATCTGCCGAATTGAGTTTGAGGGCAACGGGAAAATCGCTACCGACCGATTGGCGCACACAGCGCACCACCTCAAGCAAAAGCCGCGCTCGGTTTTCCAGCGCGCCGCCCCATTCAT
>JBPCVS010000103.1:0-5625 GCA_051010295.1 Parvibaculales bacterium
CTAACAAGGGGAGAATCCCATGGAAAAGCGTATTTTTTATTTTGTTATTGCGTTCATTATGAGTCTTGGTTTCACTGCAGCTCAAGCCCAAAATATGGGCATGATGGATAAAAAATCCTATGTTGGGGTGTCGGCCATCATTAGTGGCGAATTCGAGGACGACGTTGAATACAACTCGGGGTGGTTCCTAAATTATGGCTATCAATTTACCGATATGTTTGCGGGTGAAATTGCCTATGGCAAGCTTGCCGATGCTAAGGGTTACGGGGTGGAAGCAGAACTTGACCTAATTGAGGTAAGTGTGTTGGCGCGTATGCCGGGCAGAACAGCCTCACCTTTTATTCGTCTTGGATACAGCGACATAGACCTATCTGGGTCGGAGGTTATCGAGACTACTAACGAGGCTGGCGAGGTTGTTCTTGTAAGAGATACTTATGGCGGCTCGGAAAGTGATTTTCTGATTGGCGTTGGCGTTGATTTCAATATAGGCGAAAGTGCCGCCATACGACTTGAATATAACCAAGCGGATTATGATGGCGCTGAATTTGAACGTATTCAACTTGGCACGATTATTCGCTTTTAAGGGATAATTGTTCAACCAAATAAGGGAAAAGGCGCGTTGCACTGCAATGTCGCCTTTTTTCTTTTTCTTTCTCCCCCATACCCACAATCTCACGCCTCCCAAACCCCACGCCCTCAAAAGATTGGGTGGGGCGGGTTCACCCGCAAGCCGTTTCCTTTGGAAACGGCGACAAGGCTTTGCCTTGCCCCACCCAATCTTTTGAGGGCGTGAGATTGAGTTAGAAGCAAAATAATTGTTAAATGGAAAAAGAATAACGTCCATCTGCGCCAGCAGATGGCGGCCCGTTCATTTTTTTTACAAAGTCTATGTCGGTGCGTCAGTTCGCGCAAAGCGCGAACGCGCCCGACAGACTTTGAATAGCCGTCATCCGCTTGACGCGGATGAACGTATAAGAGAAAAACAAAAACAGGGGGGAATGGGAAAAGACCGCGCCCAACCGCGTTTAGCGGTTGGCGACCCGTCCCAAGCGGCTCGCGCATTGTGCGTAGCACAATAGACGCAAGAGCATCGCTTGGGAAAAATAAAAGATTGAGATTTATTCCGCATTTTGCCACATTCGCGCTATGGCAGAAAATAATGAATCCTCAAAAATTGCGCCAAAAACGCTGGCGATGGCACAGGAGAGCGACTGGCTGGCGATGGCGGAGGCCGCTTTGCGTGGCCAATCGGTTGACAGCCTGACCAGCCATGAGGCCGACGGGCTGACACGCCAGCCGCTTTATAGCGAAGCGCGCAATCCGACCAATCATAATCCGTCTGGATTGCCGGGTTTCGCGCCTTTTATGCGTGGCACGCAAGCGGTGAATAATAAATTTCGTGCTTGGCATATTGCCCGACACATTACATTAGGCCGCGATGGGGCGGGTAACACGGATATTTTGGCTGATTTAGATGGCGGCGTAAGCGCGCTGATGCTTGACCCCAATGGCCAAATTTTTACACCAGATATTTTGCATGATTTATTAAAAAATGTGATGCTTGATATTGTGCCAATAGCACTGATGGCGGGCGATAATGTGGATAATGCGGCGGCGTTGCTGGCGTTTTTGGATTCCCACAAATCACCAAAAACATTTGCGGGTTTTATCAATCACGACCCCTACCCCGCCTTGTTGCACAATAAATCAACCGCCGCGCCTGATATTTCCGCCTTGTTTAAGCTGGCCGCGACCCACCAAAATATCGGCTTGCTGGCGGCCAATGGCTATGGCTGGCGTGGCCAAGGCGCAGGCACCGCGCAGGAGATTGGCTTGGCACTGGCCACAATGAGCCAACATTTGCGCGATGCGGAAACCGCCAATATCGCGCCCGATGTAGCATTGTCACGCATGACCCTCACATTGGCGGCTGAAACAGATTTTTTTGTTACCATTGCCAAAATGCGCGCCGCCCGCTTTGTGTGGCACAATTTTGCCAAAGCTTTGGGCGCGAAAGCCGCGCAGATAAAACCGCGCCTACATGCCATAACCGATTTGCGCAGCTTTTCTGATATTGACCCATGGGTGAATATCTTACGCGCAACGGTGGCCAGCATGGGCGCGGGTATTGCGGGGGTGGATTGGCTGAGCGTTATGCCCTGTTCGGCCAGCAGTGCCGCCGATAATGATTTGACCCGACGCATTGCCCGCAACACGCATATTATTTTGCAAGAAGAAAGCCATATCGGCCATGTGAGCGATGCGGCAGGCGGCAGTTGGTATGTTGAGCAGCTGACCCGCGATGTGGCCGCCAACGCATGGCAAGAATTTCAAAAAATTGAAGCGGCGGGCGGCTTGGCCAAAGCCGTGCGCGGCACTATGCTAGATGAAGCACTGGCCGCGCAACGCGAAGCGATGGCAAAACAGGCCGATAATCGCGCTATGCCGCTTATTGGGGTGAGCGAATTTCCCGATATTGAAGCGGCGCCCCTGCCGCCTAACATATCGCCTTATGCCAGCAAGCAATTTCGGCTGGCCGCGCCTTTTGAGGCTTTGCGCCGTGCCGCGCAACCAACCAAACCCAAAGTGTTTCAAGCCTGTATCGGCAAAATGGCAGATTTTTCGCCCCGCGCCGATTTTGCCGCCAATTTTTATGCGGCTGGGGGGATTCATACTATCGCCAGCACCGCCAGCACAGGAAACACAGATGTCGCGGCCATCGCTGAAAATTTCAAAAAATCGGCCGCAAAAATTGCCGTTATTTGCGGCACAGATGCTGATTATGAAACCTATGCCGCGCCATTGGCGGCGGCTCTATTGGAGGCGGGGGCTATCCACCTCGCATTGGCTGGCCAACCGCGCAACATTGATGGCATTGCATATTGCTTTGCGGGGGGCGCAATGTTGGCTTTTCTGCAAGAAGTGCATGCGCGGTTGGGCCTAGAAGCACTGGAAACACTGGAGACATTATGAGCAAATTGCCTGATTTTTCCACAATCGCGCTTGATTGGCGCGCCCAAGCCCCGCTTAAAAAATGGGAAAATGCCGCCCATGACGCGCAGAAAAATGGCGGCGCAGGCCAGCGCAAAACCCCAGAGGGCATTGCGATTGAACCGCTTTATACTGCCGAAGATAGCACCGCGCTGGCATGGCGCGACAGCTATCCCGGCCTCGCGCCCTTTATTCGTGGGCCTTATGCCACCATGTATGTCAACAAAGCGTGGACGATTCGGCAATATGCTGGCTTTTCAACCGCCCGCGAATCCAATGCTTTTTATCGGCGCAATTTGCGCGCTGGCCAAAAAGGTTTATCGGTGGCGTTTGATTTGGCCACCCATCGCGGCTATGACAGCGACCATCCGCGTGTGTTTGGCGATGTTGGTATGGCGGGGGTGGCGATTGACTCAATCCTTGATATGCGGACGCTTTTTGACGGCATTCCGCTTGATAAGATGAGCGTGTCAATGACCATGAATGGCGCGGTGCTGCCGATTATGGCACTTTATATTGTCGCCGCCGAAGAGCAGAACGTTGCGCCTGAGCAGCTGGCAGGCACAATCCAAAATGATGTGTTGAAAGAATTTATGGTGCGCAACACTTATATTTATCCGCCGCAACCATCGCTACGCATCATTTCGGATATTTTTGCTTATACGTCAAAAAATATGCCGAAATTTAATTCCATTTCTATTTCTGGCTATCACATGCAGGAGGCTGGCGCGAGCGCCGATTTGGAGCTGGCTTATACGCTGGCCGATGGCATTGAATATGTGCGCGCCGGGCTGGAGGCGGGGCTGGATATTGATGTTTTCGCGCCGCGTTTTTCTTTTTTCTGGGCGATTGGTATGGATTTTTTTATGGAGATTGCCAAAATGCGTGCCGCCCGCCTGTTGTGGACGCAACTGATGCAGGGGCTGGGCGCGAAAAATCCAAAATCGCTGATGCTACGCGCCCATTGCCAAACTTCGGGCTGGAGTCTCACCGCGCAAGATATTTATAATAATATCATCCGCACCTGTATTGAGGCGATGGCCGCCACACAAGGGCATACGCAATCTTTACACACTAATAGTTTTGATGAAGCCCTCGCTTTGCCAAGCGATTTTTCGGCGCGGATTGCCCGCAACACGCAATTATTTTTGCAAAAAGAAAGCGGCACGACCAAAGTGATTGACCCATGGGGCGGCAGTTATTTTGTGGAACGGCTGACACATGATTTGGCGGCACGCGCTATGACGCATATTAAAGAAATTGAAAAGCTGGGCGGTATGGCCACCGCCATTGAGCAAGGCATACCCAAAATGCGGATTGAAGAAGCGGCCGCCCGTACCCAAGCACGGATTGATAGTGGTCGCCAAACTGTTGTTGGGGTTAATAAATTCAAGCCAGATAATGAAGCTGCGGTGGATGTGTTGAAAGTGGATAATTCGGCGGTGCGTAGCGAACAAATTAACCGCCTGCAAACCTTACGCGCCAGCCGTGATGAGGCCGCCACCCAAACCGCACTAGACGCATTGACGCAAGCGGCCAGCACCAAAAGCACCAAGCCCAGCGAAAATTTGCTGGCTTTGGCGGTGGATGCCGCCCGCGCTATGGCCACAGTGGGCGAGATTTCCAGCGCGTTAGAAAAAGCCTATAGCCGCCATGCGGCCACGCCGCAGCTCATCACCGATATTTATAAAAAAGATTTTGGCAGCACCGACCCAAGCATTGTTAAATTGCAAGAAATGCTGGCGCGTTTTACCGAGCGCGAAGGCCGCGCACCCTCTATCTATCTGGCGAAAATTGGGCAAGATGGCCATGATCGCGGGCAAAAAGTTGTGGCCAGCGCGTTGGCCGATTTAGGCTTTGAGGTGACGGCAGGCGCGCTTTTTCAAACCCCGCAAGAGGCCGCGCAAGAGGCCATTGCCAGCAAAGCGCATATTATCGGCGTAAGCTCGCTGGCGGCGGCGCATCTTGCCCTTGTGCCAGAATTAAAAGCCGCACTGGTGGAACAACAGCGCGATGATATGATGGTGATTGTTGGCGGGGTGATTCCTGCCCAAGATTTTGATGCACTCCGCAAAGCCGGCGCACAGGCGATTTTCGGGCCTGGCACCGTCATTCCCGAAGCCGCCAAAGAGCTGATTATTAAACTAACCGCACATCTCGGCCATAATGTCGCGGCCTAGGTTGCGAAAAACTATATTCTTTCGACGAACATAGCCCCAAACACCCCTTCGCTATTTTTCCCGTACTTATTTTTCAATAAGACAGCGGGGATTATAGGTTTTAGGGAGCGTGGTTTTTGACGCAACGGCATATTAAGCCAAAATATATAATTGTCTAATTGTTTTGGTAACTTTGTATATAATCGCCAATAATGCCATTTAATCGCGCACCCGAATGAGTCCTTCTTGTGCGGAAGAGCAAACCAGCTTGCCATCTTGTGTGAAAAAATGTCCAAAATTCATGCCACGCGCACCTGTTGAGGCGGGGGAATCTTGCACATAAAGCAGCCATTCATCGGCCTTGAATGGATGATAAAACCACATCGCATGGTCAAGGCTGGCCGATTGCAATTTCGGGTTCATATAGGTTAGCCCATGCGGGCGCAAACAAGTGCCAAGCAAGGTCGTATCCGAC
>JBPCVS010000104.1:0-3758 GCA_051010295.1 Parvibaculales bacterium
CAATCATCCACTTATTGAAGCGGAAAATATAAAAATCAAAGAATTGCAAAAACAACGCAAAAATCTTTACCTTGACCGCAAAGTGCTGGCTAGAGAGGCCGATGAAAAACTTGGCAAAGATGGCAAGCAACAATTAAGCGAAGCCTTTACGCGAGATGTGAAAACCGCCACCGCAGTCAAAAATAGCGAGGTTAATAGTGAAACCGCCAATGCTATCAAACAATATTTTAGAACCGCCCGCGACCAAGCCTTCAAAAACCCTGCGGCGGAATTGAAATTTCACAGATTTGATGGCACTGGATATTGGCATTATGAAACTGTCCTTCGGGAAACAGACCCCACCACTGGAAAAAGAAAAGTCCAGAATGGCACAACTTTGCCGAAATTATTGGTAGGTAATCATGGATTTGAAAAAGATAGCCGTGCTTTCGCGCTACAATTTAAGAAACAAAAAGGCAAAAGAGCAATTTATGAATTGCGGGCTAAAATTAGCGGCGGCGCGACCAAAGCCAGCAAACTCTATGGGCATTTTGATTTGATTATGCACCGCCCTCTGCCCGAAAATGCGCAAATTCAAAATATCAAATTGAA
This sequence comes from Parvibaculales bacterium, assembly GCA_051010295.1. Taxonomy (GTDB): domain Bacteria; phylum Pseudomonadota; class Alphaproteobacteria; order RS24; family RS24; genus JBPCVS01. The sequence goes on from JBPCVS010000104.1 coordinate 592, forward strand.
CCGCCAACGCAATGGCGACAAATTTACCTATGCTGTTACTTTTGCTTTGCGTATGCCCAAACCAAAACTCAAAACGATTTCCCAACGCACTATTGGGGTGGATTTGGGCTTTCGTAAATTTTTTGATGAAGATGGCCGCATCCGCATTGCCGCTATAGCCACTATTGATGGACAAGATGATGGCAAGGTAAGTTTTATTGATTTGCCAACCACCAATTGGCAGAAAGATAATGAAAATGCGATTTGCGACATTTGCGGAAAATCTGGCCATAATTCAGCACGTGCTGGGGATAAAAATAATTATTTGCGGCGCATTGAATATGTTGATTGTCTTAAATCAAAAATTGATGATAGCGCGACAGAATTGGGCAAAAAAATTATTCCACTTATCAAAAGCAGTCCGCCAGTATCGCCAGATAAAGGCAAAGATTGGGTTACGCGCATAAAAAAATGGCCAAAAAATATAACTCTTAGTTTTGAAGATGCCTATAAAATGCACCGTTGGCTAATGCGTGAACCCGAAAAAGCCGCTTTACTGGGGGCGAGTATTGCTGACCCTCTGCGCCAATGGTGGCAAGAAAACAGCTTATCTTACCGCGAAATGCACAATTTGCGGCAAAAAACACTGGCCGATAGGCGCGAATATTATCGCATTGAAGCCAATAAATTGGTGCAACAAGGTTTGCCCATTATATTTGAGGAACTCAATTTATCATTTATGGCAAAAACCCGCGACAGCGACAATAGGCTTGGCAATAAGGCGCGTTATCAAAGATTTATTGGCTCACCAAGCGAATTTCGGGATGCGGTAAAAAATGCTGCCGACCGCGAAGGCATAGCCTATAAAGAGGTTAATCCAAGTTACACATCCAAAAATTGTAGTGCCTGTGGTGTAACCAATAAAAAATTAGGGGCTGAGCCAGAATGGATATGCGAAGAGTGCGGTGTTGTCCATGACCGCGACCATAATGCCGCCATCAATATCGCACGGCGCGGGCTGGAACAATTATTAAAAGAGTCTAAAAAACCCAAACAACAAGCTAAAAAGGAGAAAAAATGAGTCGTTTTTAAGCAGAGAAACGAAGATTTCATTGCTTTTTGAACCAATTATATGATATAGGAAATTCAATATTGCGTGGTGTAGTGTGACCACGACCACGATGGCGTTCTGCGAAATTGACCCGCAGAAATTCAATATTGCGTGGTGTAGTGTGACCACGACCGACCAATGCCGAGAACAAAGAGTGCCGTTGAAATTCAATATTGCGTGGTGTAGTGTGACCACGACCTATATCATCAATCGTTATTTCCGCACTGGGAAATTCAATATTGCGTGGTGTAGTGTGACCACGACAGGCACTTAACAGGGCTATTTTCATCGTCCAAATTCAATATTGCGTGGTGTAGTGTGACCACGACTATTGTGCCATCGTTATATCCTTTCATAAAGAAGTTCAATATTGCGGTGGCCATTATAAAGGCTTAAAAACTCTGTGAAATGCGGTTATAGTGTAGCGATGAGCAAAAAATCAGGAAAAAAATCGGGCGGCAAAAAGCCGCCAGTTGAGGCAGTGGAGGCCGTTGAAGCGGTGGAGGCTGAAATAATGGATGCCACCACGCCCGACTCTACCGCTAAATCACCCGCGCCCGACTCTATCGCTAAAGCCACCGCGCCTGCCTCTGCTTCGCGGGCTTTGGTGCCTGCGCCTTCGCCAGAGGGCAGTTTGGCGCGTTATCTGCATGAAATTCGCAAATTCCCCATTCTTGAGGCCGATGAGGAATATAAACTCGCCAAAGATTATGGCGATACGGGCAATGTGAAAGCCGCGCACACCCTTGTAACCAGCCATTTGCGCTTGGTCGCCAAAATCGCCATGGGCTATCGCGGCTATGGCTTGCCCATTGGTGAGGTGATTTCTGAAGGCAATGTCGGCATGATGCGCGCCGTGAAAAAATTTGACCCCGAACGCGGCTTTCGCCTTGCTACCTATGCGATGTGGTGGATTCGCGCCTCCATTCAAGAATATATTTTGCGCAGCTGGTCGCTTGTCAAACTTGGCACAACCGCCGCCCAAAAAAAACTATTCTTCAATCTCCGCCGCCTGAAAGGAGAAATGAACGCCATTGATGGCGGCTACCTAAAACCAGATGAAGTGGCCAAAATTGCCAAGCAACTGGGCGTGCAACAAGATGAAGTGGTGATGATGGAAGGCCGCATGGGGGGCGGCGATAAATCCCTCAACGCACCCATAATGTCGGAAGGCGAAGAAAGCGGCGAATGGCAAGACTGGCTGGAAGATGAAGCCGATAGCCAAGAAGACACACTGGCCGAACAAGACGAAATGGAGGTGCGGCATGCAATTTTAATCCAAGCAATGCAACAGCTAACCCCACGCGAACAACAAATCATCACCGCCAGACGGCTGGATGACGAACCGCAAACATTAGAACAACTCAGCCATCAATTTGACATAAGCCGCGAGCGGGTGCGCCAAATTGAAGTCCGCGCTTTTGAAAAATTACGCAAAGCCATGACCGAAAAAGCAGCCAGCAAAAAGCTTATCTCTGAGGCTGGCGATGAGGAATATAATGACAGCTAATATCGCATTATGGCTGATTTTTGCTTATCTCATCGCGTTGCCGCTTATCGGGCTGTGGGCGCGCTTTCGGGCGCGGGAAAACTCTTTGAGCGATTATTATTTAGCAGGCGGAATGATTGGCACGATACCGCTATTTTTCACATTATACGCCACGCAATATAGCGGCAACACCTTATTTGGCTTTGCTGGCAATGCCTATCGTGATGGACCAGTGATGTTGTTTTCTGCCGCCAGCGCGTTTTTGGTGATATTCGCCTATCTGATTTATGGCCGCAAAATGCACCAGCTCGCCAAGCAACATCATTTTGTCACCATCGCCGATTATATCCGCCATCGCTATAATAGTAATTTGCTCATCTTGCTGCTCAATCTGGTTTTTATTTTCGCGCTGGGCAGTTATGTGCTGACCAATTTTAAGGCGGTCGGGCATCTCACCGCGCAGCTCACCGATAATGCGCTGGCACCCGCCTATGCGGTTTTTGGGCTGGCCGCCATTATGGCATTTTACGAAAGCGTGGGCGGCATGCGCTCGGTGGTGTGGACCGATATGTTGCAAGGCATATTGCT
>JBPCVS010000105.1:0-8559 GCA_051010295.1 Parvibaculales bacterium
GAGGCGCGCACCAGCCCCCATGTGCCATCGGCCAATGTTATGCGCACCCCATTAACCGTAACCAGATTTTCAATTTTTTGGCCAAGCAATGGCGCATCGGTTTTGAACAAATTTTCAAAATGGGCAATCACGCTTTCTATCACCGCATATTTTTTGGTGTCGGGGCAATGCGGTGCCATGGTTGGCGAGCTATAGGTAACAGGCAGCGATTGATATAAATCCGCCATCGTTGCGCCATCAGCCCTATCCAGCATATCGCAAATCGCAATCGCCGAGAGCAGCCCATCATCATAGCCGCGCCCAATCGGGGTGTTGAAAAAAAAGTGGCCGCTTTTTTCAAAACCCGCCAACGCGCCCAATTCATGGGTCTGGCGTTTCATATAGCTATGGCCAGTTTTCCAATAATGCGTAACCGCGCCATTTTGTTGCAACACAGGGTCGTTCATAAATAATCCTGTTGATTTCACATCTGCCACAAAAACGGCCTTTTTGTGCTGGCGCGATAAATCCCGCGCCACCAACACGCCCATTTTATCGGCAAAAATCTCCTGCCCGCGATTATCCACCACGCCGCAGCGGTCGCCATCGCCATCAAAAGCAAAACCAATATCGGCTTTATGCTCCAGCACTGCCGCGCCAAGGGCGTGTAACATCGCCATATCTTCGGGGTTGGGGTTGTGGTGGGGAAAGGTAAAATCTGGCTGGCAATAGAGTTCCACCACCTCAACGCCCAATGTGCGCAACACTTCAGGCGCAAAAATACCCGCAGTGCCATTGCCGCAAGCCACCACCGCTTTTAAGCCGCGCTTGAAACCCGCCCGATTGGTTAGGTCTGCTTTATAACGCGCCGCCATATCATCGCGCCGCTTATAAGAGCCACCATCACGCGCTTTGCCGCCACTATTTAAGGTGATTTTTTTAAGACGTTGCATTTCCTCTGGGCCAAAAGTGAGTGGCCGTGCCGCGCCCATTTTCACGCCCATCCAGCCATTTTCATTATGGCTGGCCGTCACCATCGCCACGCCGGGCAGTGCGGCCTCAAATTGTGCAAAATACGCCATTGGCGAGAGTGCCAAACCAATATCATGCACTTGCGCGCCCGCACTCATCAGCCCATTTATCAAAGCCAGCTTAACCGACTGCGAATAGGCGCGATAATCATGCCCAACAATCAGCTGCGGTGGCGTTTCGTCCAACAGCTCGTGCAATAATGTGCCAAGCCCAAAACCCAACAGCTGCACACCTGTTAAATTAATTTCTTCACCAAACAGCCAGCGCGCATCATATTCGCGAAAACCCGTCGGCTTTATCAATGGCACATTTTCATAATCTGCAGTATTGGCCGTCAAGTCGGGTTGTGGTGGCGGAAACATGATTTCTCCAATGGCAATGATTCGCTGCTTATTGTAACAGCTACGCGGCTTCTCTATAACCTCTATATGAGCAAGAAAAATACCAAACAACAGCAAGATATTGTGCGGCTTGGCTTGGGCGATGCCCCCGCCCCGCAGGTGGCGATTGATGGCTTGCCAGATTTTGAGCGCGGTTGGGTTTGGCTAGTAGGCGCAGGGCCGGGCGATGCGGGGTTGCTAACACTGCATGCCGTCAACGCCCTCAAACAGGCCGATTGTGTGGTTTATGACGCGCTGGTGTCAGAAGATATTTTGGCATTGGCACACCATGATGCGGCATTGTTTTATGCGGGTAAGCGCGGTGGCAAGCCCTCATGGAATCAGCAAGATATTACCGATAAATTGATTGCATTGGCGCAAGAAAATAAGCGCGTTTTGCGCTTGAAAGGCGGCGATCCATTTGTGTTTGGGCGCGGCGGAGAAGAAGCGCAGGCTTTGCTGGCGGCCAATATCCCGTGCCGCATTATTCCGGGCATTTCGGCAGGCGTGGGCGGCTTGGCCTATGCTGGCATTCCCGTAACCCACCGCGATGTCAATCATGCGGTAACATTTGTGACCGGCCATCTGGCGGGCAAAGACGAAACTGAATTGCTGGATTGGGCGGCCATTGCCAAAGGCTCGCCAGTAATTGTGATTTATATGGCGATGCGCCGCCTATCGGTGATTGCCGAAAAATTGCAACAAGCAGGGCGTGCCGCCGATACACCCGTGACGATTGTGACCCACGCCACCACCGCCAAACAGCGCGTGGTTACGGGGCGGCTGGATAAGGCCGCCAGCTTAGCCGATAAGCACGGGCTAGAGCCGCCCTCAATTATTGTGATTGGCAAAGTGGTTAATCTAAACGCGCTGTTGCATCCGCCTCTATAATGGCGAGTCGGGCGGGCAGGGCATCTAGCACAATTTGTTTTTGCTGGGCGGATAGGTTTTGCCAGTCGGCAATTTCCATCAATTTGCGGCCACAGCCAATGCAAAAATTGGTGCGTGCCGAAACCGCACAAACCCCAATGCACGGTGATTTTGGGTGGGGTTTAGAAATTGCTTTTGCCATATTATCCACCTGATGGGGGTTTGGCTTCAAGGTCAACCACGCCATTTTCATCCATCGCAAAATATGGGTTATGCGCCACCTCCCATAAATGCCCATCGGGGTCGGCAAAATAACCCGAATAGCCGCCCCAAAAAGCTTTTTTCGGTTTTTTTTGCGCTTTCGCGCCTGCCGCCACTGCTTTTGCAAATAAAGCATCAACATCGGCCTCACTCGCCCGATTAAGCGCGAAAGCGACACCAGAAAATTTGCTGATATTGGCCGCATCATCGGTAGTTTGCGCGTCTTCCGCCAGCTCTGCGCGGCCATATAGCCCCAGCACGATATTCGCGCCACGCATAAATTTAATGTCCTTATTGCTTTGCGCAGTGTCAATAAAACCAATCGCGCAATAAAAATCCCGCGCAACTTCCAAATTTTGCACGCCAAGTGTTACCAATGAAATAGCGGGCGGGTGTTGGCTCATATATTTTTCTCCATTATTGGCATTAAAAAGCAAGATTACGCGCCCGGCAAGCCATATATAAAGATAATGGCTTTGCAAAATGGCTTTGGTTATCTATGATATAGCCAACTTGTTTGTGGAAAGAATGGCGCATGTGTCATTTTTTCGTTTTCATGTGTTGATTTGCTATTATTCTGCCCTAAAATCGGGGCAGTTTAGGGAGATGGTTATGGATGTTGAATTTACCAAAGAAGATGAGGCTTTCCGCCAAGAAGTGCGCAGTTTTATTGAAGAAAATTATCCGAAGCATTTAGCGGGTGCAGACCGCCCCGATTTAAGCAAGGAAGATTTTCTTGCATGGCACAAAGTGCTTCATAAAAAAGGCTGGGTTGCACCCTCATGGCCAGAGGAATATGGCGGCACAGGCTGGAGCGTTACGCAAAAATATATTTGGAACGAAGAAAATGCCGCTTTTGGCACAATTCCGCCTTTGCCTTTTGGGGTGCAAATGCTGGGGCCAGTGGTTTATACATTCGGCACGCAAGAGCAAAAAGACAAATTGCTACCCGCCATTTTATCAGGCGAAACATGGTGGTGTCAGGGCTATTCGGAGCCGGGCGCGGGGTCAGATTTGGCCGCGCTTAAAACCAAAGCGGTTTTAGAAGGCGATGAGTATATCGTCAATGGGCATAAAATTTGGACAACTTTAGCCCAACATGCCGATTGGATTTTTTGCCTTGTGCGCACGGCCACTCTTGAAAAACGCCAAGAGGGTATCTCTTTTTTGCTGATTGATATGCAATCACCGGGCATCACTGTGCGCCCGATTATCACCATTGACGGCAGCCATGAAGTCAATGAAGTGTTTCTTGAAGATGTGCGTGTGCCGAAAGAAAATCTGGTTGGCGAGCAAGATAAGGGCTGGACGATTGCCAAATTTTTGCTTGGCAATGAGCGGTCGGGCATTGCTGGCGTATCGCGCTCTAAAAAAGCCATTGATAGGTTGCGCGAAATTGCCCGTGCCGAATTGGAAGATGGTGCGCCTTTGCTAGATAAGGCCGAGTTTTCGCGCAAAATTGCCGAGCTGGAAGTTGATTTAACCGCGCTGGAATATACCGAATTGCGGACATTATCCTCAGAAAGCAAAGGGCAGGGGCCAGGCCCAGAAAGCTCAATTCTAAAAGTTAAAGGCACCGAGATTCAACAACGCATCACCGAATTGACGATTGAGGCGGTGGGCAATTTTGCCGCGCCATGGGTGCCGCAAATGGCCATGCCGCAGATGGATGGGGGCGACAATTATCTTGCCATCGGGCCAGAGGACAGTCATGGGGCCGCGCAAAGCTATTTCAACACGCGCAAAACCTCAATTTATGGCGGCTCAAACGAAATTCAACGCAACATTATTGCCAAAATGATATTGGGCCTATAAACCCAATTCACAACAAAAAGAAAAAGGGGACGAAAGTGGATTTTAGCTTTACCGAAGAACAGACTTTGCTACGCAATATGGTGCAAAGTTTTGTGCAAGATAATTATGATTTTGATGCGCGCATGAAAAATGTGCATAGCGAAACGGGCATGAACCGCGACATCTGGCAGCAATTTGCCGAATTGGGTTTGCTGGCCGCGCCTTTTTCTGAAAGCCTGGGCGGGCTGGATGGCGGGCCGATTGAAACAATGGTGATTATGGAAGAATTGGGACGTGGCTTGGTGGTTGAGCCATATTTGCCGACCATTATTTTATGCGGCGGCATTTTGAACCGCCACGCAAGTGACGCACAAAAACAGGCGCATTTGCCTTCTTTGATTGCTGGTGAGACGATTTGGGCATTGGCCTATAGCGAGCGACAAAGCCGTTTTAATCTGGCCGATATTAGCACCACTGCCCAGCAAAATGGCGATGCTTATATGTTAAATGGCGTTAAATCTGTGGTGCTGGGTGGCCCATGGGCGGACAAGCTGATTGTCTCAGTGCGACTTTCTGGTGCGCAACGCGATAGCGATGGTGTCGGGCTATTTATTGTGGATAAATCGGCCGATGGCGTTAGCACCCAAGATTATCTGACAGTGGATGGTGGCCGCGCCAGCGAGGTGACTTTGGAAAATGTGGAAGTTAAGGCGGACGCATTGGTGGGTGGTGCGGGCAAGGGCCTGCCCATTTTGGAAGAAGCGGTGGATTTTGGCATTGGCGCGCTATGTGCCGAAGCGATTGGCCAGATAAAAATGCTCAATGATGCGACTGTTGAATATTGCAAAACGCGCAAGCAATTTGGCGTGCCGATTGGCAGTTTTCAGGTGTTGCAACACCGCATGGTGGATATGTTTATGGAATATGAGCAATCGGTTTCCATGACTTATATGGTCAATATGAAACTGGATGAAAATGGCAGTGACCGCGCCAAAGCCGCCTCTGGCGCGAAAGTGCAAATTGGCAAAGCTGGGCGTTTTGTTGGCCAACAGGCGGTGCAAATGCATGGCGGTATGGGCATGACGGAAGAGCTGAATGTCGGCCATTATTTCAAACGTCTCACGATGATTGATACGCAATTTGGCAATATTGACCATCATTTGCGACGTTTTGCGGCGGCCTCTGCCACCAAATAATGAGTGGCGTTTTAACCATTGCAACAGATGAACATGTCGCCACGTTAACCATTAACCGCCCCGATATAAGCAATGCGCTGGGCGAAGCCGGCGATGGCGAGGCGTTTGAAGCGGCCTGCCAGCAGATAAATGCCGACCGCAATATCCGTTGCGTTATTTTAACGGGCGCGGGTGCGGTGTTTTCGGCCGGCGGCAACATCAAAGCCATGCGCGAAAAGTCAGGCAGTTTTGGCGGTGCGCCCGCCCATATTGCCGAAAATTATCGGCGCAACATTCACCGCATTGTCAAAGCATTATGGGGGCTAGAAGTGCCAGCCATTGCCGCCATTAATGGCGCGGCTATTGGCTTGGGCAATGATGTTGCTTGCTTATGCGATATGCGTTTGGCGGCGCAATCGGCCAAATTTGGCGCGACTTTTCTAAAATTGGGGCTGATACCGGGTGATGGCGGGGCGTGGTTATTGCCGCGCATTATTGGCACGGCGCGGGCGGCAGAATTATTATTTTCCGCCAAGCATATCACGGCTGATGAAGCCCTAAATTGGGGATTGGTCTCGCAAGTGGTGGAAGATGGAGAGCTGATGGCGGCGGCACACAAGCTGGCCGCGCAAATTTGCGCCCAACCGCCAGAGGCCTTGCGTGCCACCAAACGGCTGTTGCGGCATGGCCAAATGAGTGATTTTGCAACCCTCATGGAATTGTCGGCCAATACGCAGGCCCTTATGCATGTGAGCGATGATCATGGCGAAGCTGTGTCGGCAATGCTTGACAAACGCGCCGCAAATTATGAGGATAAATAGATTGTAAAATAATAAATGATAAATCAGGGAGAAAATCATGGCTGTAGGAATTATTGCCACATTGCGTGTGGCCGATGGCAAACAAGAAGAATTTGAAACGGGCTTTGCCAAAATGCAAGAAGTGGTGAAAGCCGAAGAAGCGGGATGCCAGCTTTATAAATTATGCCGCGACAAAGATGACGCGACTGCCTATCGGGTGATGGAAATTTATGCCGATGAGGAAGCGCGCAAAGCGCATGGCCGTTCCGATGGCTTTAAGGCGGCAGCAGGTGCGCTTGGCGGCTGTTTGGCGGGCGCGCCAGAGCTTGTTGAAGTCAACATTATCAGCTAGGGGGCAATTATGGATTTGAGTTTTAGCGAAGCGGATAATATCTTCCGCAACGAAGTGCGCGATTTTCTTGACGAGGCTTTTACGCCAGATTTGCAACGCGAAATGGCGCGTTCAAAAAATGGTTATATGAGCAAAGAGGCGCATATCACATGGCAAAAACGGCTATTTGAAAAAGGCTGGGCGGCACCCAACTGGCCAGAAGAATATGGCGGGGCTGGTTTTACGCCCACGCAAAAATTTATTTTTACGCATGAATTGGATAGCGTTGGCGCACCGCATTTTTTGCCATTTGGGCTGACAATGGTTGCGCCAGTGATTATGAAATTTGGCAGTGAGGAGCAGAAAAAACGTTTTCTGCCTGATATTTTGGCGACCAATGTTTGGTGGTGTCAGGGTTATTCCGAGCCGGGTTCGGGCTCTGATTTGGCCTCTTTGCAAATGAAAGCCGAAGATAAGGGCGACCATTATTTGTGCAATGGCTCAAAAATTTGGACATCTATGGCGCAACATGCCGATTGGATTTTTTGCCTTGTGCGCACCGAAAAAACTGAAAAACCGCAACAAGGCATTTCTTTTTTGCTGATTGATATGAAAACGCCGGGCGTGAAAGTCGCACCGCTCATCACCATTGATGGGCCGATTGAAGGCCAGCAGGAAGTCAACCAAGTGTTTTTTGAAGATGTGAAAGTGCCTAAGGAAAATCTTATTGGCGAGGTAAATAAAGGCTGGACCTGCGCAAAATATCTGTTGGAATTTGAACGCGGCAATCCCTATTCGGCAGGGCTGGCGCGTGGGCTTAAAAAAGTGCGCGAGCTGGCGACACAAATTGAAATGGATGGCGAAACATTGACGCAAGACGCAGATTTTCAACTTCAAGCCGCCGATTTGGAACGTCAGATTATGGTGATGGAAGCGACAGAATTGCGGATTTTTGCCGATATTAGCGCGGGGCAAAATATTGGGCCGGGCGCGTCATCTTTGTTGAAAACACGCGGCACAGAATTGCAACAAGCGATTTCTCTGTTGGCGGTTGAGGTGATTGGCCAATATGGTTTTCCCTTTGTGGGCGACACATTAAACACTGGCAATGAGCCCGATATTGGGCTGGATGGTGCGCCAGTGACGATTGGCGGTTATTTCAACAAACGCAAAACCACCATCTATGCTGGCTCAAATGAAATTCAGCATAATATAATTGCGAAAGCTGTTCTCGGACTCTAGTTAAATAAGCTGGAACAGCAGTATCAAGGCAAACACCGCCAGAAAAATGCCGGCCGCCGCACCCGTGCTGGTAACGCCCGAAACTAAGCCGTTGCGCCGCGCCCTTTGTTCAAGAAATTTGAACGTGGCCAAGAGCGCGTTATAAAATTGCGCCATACATAAATGCCACAGGCGCAGGGGCGGATAACACACACTCACCATTGCTTGTTTGGCAAAGCGGCGATACAGCCAATCACTGTTCAGCACAGTCATATCTGTTGCAAGCGGATATTTGCGCCACAGCCAAAGCCCCGCGCCCAAAGCGGCAAACGCCAATAATTGCAATTCGTCTAACACATGACTGATACTCCATGCGTGATAATCAACCGCATAGGGCAGATATTGATAAAGCAAATTGGGCGCAATGCCGATGGCCAAACATAGCCCCGCGCTTATCGCCATCGCCGCCAACATCGGCAAGGGGGCTTCTTTTGTTTTGTGGTCAGTCGCGTCACCCGCGCCAATTTTTCCTGCGGCTTTGGCAAAGAAAATCAGATAAGGCACTTTGATGCCAGAATGGAGAAACACTCCCACCGAAGCAAACAACATAGCAACCCAAACCCAGAAATAATCGGCTTGTGCGGCACTGCCAATAATCAGCGATTTGCTAACAAAGCCGCTAAACAATGGCAGCGATGAAATGGAAGCCGCCCCGA
>JBPCVS010000106.1:0-19494 GCA_051010295.1 Parvibaculales bacterium
CATCAATAATCATTTTATTCTCTCACTCTCTCCCAATCCTTACACCCAATAATTATAGATGCAAATATCATAGGCCAACGCCATGCATAAAGCAATTTGGCCAATGTGATGTGGTGTGTGATGTGGCACATATTTTTGTTGTTATGGTGGGTAAGCCATTGTAGGTTTTGGCACTAAACATTGGGCAAACGCGCTTGTTTATTTTAATTATGGAGAGGAAACAATGAGGGTAATTTTTACAAAAACAAAATTTTTCTGTGGGCTGGCCGCGCTTATTCTGGCAGTCGCGCCCATGCAATTATCAGCCCAGCAATCATCATCTGATAATAATGGTGCCTATATGGGGCTGGGTTATCTGCATATAGATGTTGAGAGTGCGACGATAGAGGGCATACACTTCACGGGCGATGGTGATGGTCTTGAATTGCTTCTTGGCTATCGCTTTACCGATAATTTCAGTGCCGAAATATCTTATATTGACGCTGATTATAACCTTAAGGGCAATGGTATCAATATAGGTGATGCCACTGCTGATGGTATTCTTGCTAAGCTACTGGTGCATGGAAATCTGAGTCGTTTTAACCCTTTCATTGGTATTGTTTATGGTGATGTTGAATATGATGTTAACCTTCTCGGCGTGTCAGGTCAGGTGGATGATTCTGGTGTTGCATATATTATTGGTGCTGATATGGCGGCATCGGATAATTTATCTGTTCGGTTGAGTTATGAGACTTGTGGTGATTGCGATGATTTTCTTTTTATAGGCCCCATCTATAGATTTTAAGTCATAATCACCACTAAAAGGCGGCCATGATTTTTCTATTGTTATGGTGCGCCAGCCATTGTAGGTTTTGGCCACTAAACATTGGGCAAACGCGCTTGTTTATTTTAATTATGGAGAGGGAACAATGAGGGCAATTTTTACAAAAACAAAATTTTTCTGTGGGCTGGCTTTACTATTTTCAATGACATTGGCTGCGTGTGTTGACCCTGGTGCAACGCATAAGTCAGATGTGTATGAAGCTGGAGAGGTTAATAAGCGTCAAGAGGTGAAAAGTGTTAATATCATTACCATTCAACCCGCCAAAGTGCAGGTGAGTAACAAGCACAATCAAGAAATTGCCCAAGGTATCGGTGCTATATTTGGTGCGGCTCTGGGTGGGGCAATAGGTAATAATAATGACGATGATGGTCTTGGTGTTGTGCTGGGCACTGGCATTGGTAGTGCGGCTGGTGCTGCTGTGCAACGTTCTAAAGTTTTGGTGGATGGTGTGCAGATAATCTACAAAGAAGCTGATAGGATATTGAGCTCGGCACAGGTTGCCAAGCCTTGCGAATTTGCCCCCGGCCCTGCATTGGTGATTGTAACCGAATCCAATGAAACCCGTATCCAGTCAAACCATGATTGCGTGGAAGGCCAAGAAATGGTCGTGGGTCAGGTTAGCAAACTTGCAGGTTTTGGTGATGCTTTGGGGAGCGCGACCGCATCCGACCAAAACACATTGGACGATTTGGAACGGCAACGCGAATTAACGCGCAAAAAACAAGAAGTGCAAGAAGCGAAAACTGGGTTAGCCCAAGAAACTGGCCGCACAACCTTAAGCAAAGAAGTCACCCGCACAGCGATAGCTAAAGAAGCCGCCCGCACAAAAAATGCTGATAGGTCAGTGGAGGCAGAAATCAGACGCGATGAAGCAATCAACGAGGCGATTGTGAATGAATCCAAAAAAGAGGGACCGACAACAGTTATCATCAAATAAGGGGGTTTAGGGCATTAATAATCATTCCCTATGATAGAAACCTCACAATTTTTTATAAATCTGTGCGCCGCCAATGCGAAATTCGGTTGATTTTTCATCCATGCCAGTTTTCAGCGCGTCTTCGGGCGACACATTGAGCCGTGCCGCATAGTCGCGTACCTCTTGGGTGATTTTCATAGAGCAGAAATGCGGCCCACACATGGAGCAAAAATGCGCCAGCTTCATTGATTGTTTGGGCAGGGTTTCATCATGGAAAGCGCGTGCCGTATCGGGGTCAAGCGATAAGTTAAACTGGTCTTCCCAACGAAATTCAAACCGTGCTTTAGACAGCGCATTATCACGAATTTGCGCCCCCGCATGGCCTTTGGCAAGGTCGGCGGCATGGGCGGCAAGTTTATAAGTGATAATGCCAGTTTTAACATCTTGCTTATTGGGTAAGCCCAAATGCTCTTTCGGCGTTACATAGCACAACATAGCCGTGCCATACCAGCCAATCTGTGCCGCCCCAATCGCTGAGGTAATATGGTCATAACCGGGCGCAATATCGGTGGTGAGCGGCCCTAATGTGTAAAACGGGGCTTGCTCGCACCAGTCGCGTTGCTTGTCCATATTTTCTTTAATCAGCTGCATCGGCACATGGCCTGGGCCTTCAATCATCACTTGCACATCATGGTGCCACGCAATTTGTGTCAATTCGCCTAGCGTTTTTAATTCGCCCAACTGCGCTTCATCATTGGCATCCCATATTGAGCCGGGCCGCAAGCCGTCGCCCAGCGAAAAGCTAACATCATAGGCTTTCATAATCGCGCAAATTTCCTCAAAATGCGTATAGAGAAAACTTTCTTGGTGATGCGCCAAACACCATTTGGCCATAATTGAACCGCCGCGTGAAACAATGCCTGTCATGCGTTTGGCGGTGAGCGGCACATAGCGCAACAACACGCCAGCATGAATGGTAAAATAATCAACGCCTTGCTCGGCTTGCTCAATCAATGTATCGCGGAAAATCTCCCAATTTAGCTGTTCGGCGCGGCCATCAACTTTTTCCAATGCCTGATAAATCGGCACTGTGCCCACTGGCACGGGCGCGTTGCGCAAAATCCACTCGCGGGTTTCATGGATATTTTTGCCAGTGGATAAATCCATAATAGTATCTGAACCCCAACGGATTGCCCAAGTCATTTTATCCACCTCCTCGCCAATAGAAGACGTAACAGCCGAATTGCCGATATTGCCATTGATTTTGACCAAAAAATTGCGGCCAATAATCATCGGCTCGCTTTCGGGATGGTTGATATTGGCGGGAATAATGGCGCGGCCATGCGCCACTTCATCGCGCACAAATTCTGGGGTTATTTCGCTCGGCAAGGCGCGGCCAAAAGCCTCGCCCTTGTGGTGGTGGAGCATCATCTCGGCCATGCGTTTGCCGCTTGCCCCGCTCGCCGCCAAACTTTCTATATAGGCGGCGCGATTTTCATTTTCACGAATGGCGATAAATTCCATTTCTGGCGTTATAGTGCCAGCGCGGGCATAGTGCATTTGCGTTACATTTTTGCCGCTTTTGGCTTTGCGTATGCGGCGTTTGGCGGCAAATTGCATCTGCTCATAATGCTGGCCATAATCTGCGCTGGGTGCGTCCAGCCAGTGCGTGTCGCCGCGTTCTTCAATCCATGCGGCGCGGCAAGCGGGCAAGCCTTGCCGAATATCAATCTGCGCGGCAGGGTCGCTATAGGGGCCAGACGTGTCATAAAGATAAATGGGTGGGTTTTTTTCACTGCCGCCATTGGCCATATCGGTTGGCGTGTCGCTCTGGCTGATTTTGCGCATCGGCACACGAATATCGGGGCGCGACCCCGCCACATAAATTTTTTGGCTATTGGGCAAAGGCGTAATGACGGCCTCATCAACCTGCGCCTTTTGTGCCTCAAAAGCGCGTGTTTCAGTTTTTGACATTGCAGGACTCCTATGATTGGCTGTTAAACCTAACCCAGCCCATTGCGCACGCCAATATATTTAATGCAATTTTGATGAAATCTGGGGGAAAACACACACCCAAATTTTAGGTTGTAGTTATTTTTTAGGCAGTTTAGCCTTATGTTATGGAAAAATCGCTTTCCGCACGCGCCAATCAAGGCTTTCCCCTGTCTGACACATCGGCATTGGTTTTGTTGTTGCTTGGTGATGATTTTTATGAAAGCGCGGCGGCACAAGATTATTTGCGTGGTTTGGATTTATCGGCTGGTGCGCCGCTATGCAAGACTTTGCGCGATATTTATCCGCATTATCCGCAGGTCATTCATAATCGCAAATTTGTTGTGCGCAACATGGCACAACACCATGTGCGGCCACAAATTGTTATTGCTGGTGCGGGGCTAGATGCGATGGGGCTAGAATTATCGGCGATGCTGAAAGAAGCCGAGATATTTGAACTTGACCATGTCAATATGGAAGTCAAACAGCAAATGATTGGCCGCATGGGGGACACCAAAAAACCGCACTGCGTGTCGGCAGATTTGAGCCACCCCGCACAAATGATGGCGGCTTTGCGCAATGCGGGCTGGTCGGCTGATGCGCCCAGCTTGCTGATATTGGAAGGCATTACCTATTATTTAACGCCAGCGCAATTAACCAATTTGGTTACCACCCTATCGCCTGAGCGGATTATTGCCGATTTTCTCAAACCTTCTGCCGAATTGAGCGATGAGGCGGCGCGCATTGCAGATGCGGCTTTTGGGGCGATTATCAAAGCCTGTGATTTAGATGGTATCACCCGCTATAGTGCGGAAAGTCTGGCACAGACAATCAGCCGTGAAGTCATTGATAAATGGAGCATGGCGCGCATTGAAAGTGAACGACCCAATGCGGTGCAAAATTTTGGGTCGGCGGAAAATGGCTGGATAGAATTGGCTGTTTTCAAATAGGTAAAATGACTTGCTAAAAAAATTTAGTTATGATTACAATAACGCCATGTGTGCTGTTTTTTGATGCACTCAATTTAAGAATGATAATTGAGGCGAAAATTTAAGCCAGATATTTGGCACTATAGGGAGAACCGCGATGAGCGAAGCTGTAAAAACCGAAATGAGCGCGGCTGAAGAAGCCGCTTATACAACACCACTTGCCGATTTGGATCCGTCCAATCCGCATTTGTGGCCGCATGAGGAATATTGGCCGATTTTTGATCGGCTACGCGCCGAAGACCCATTGCATTATTGCAAAGATGGCTGGACTTCGCCTGAACGTAACGATGATGATGAGCCGATTGGGCCTTATTGGTCGGTAACGCGCTATGATGATGTGATGGCGATTGACACCGACCATAAAAGATTTTCATCCGAGCCAGCTATTACGTTGCCCAATCCAGCCGATGATTTTCAGCTGCCCATGTTTATTGCGATGGACCAGCCCAAACATGATGTGCAGCGCAAAACAGTGGCACCGCTTATGTCGCCGATGAGCCTGCAAGAAATGTCAAAACTGATTCGTGAGCGTACCCAATATGTGTTGGATAGTGTGCCAATCAATGAAGAATTTAACTGGGTGGATAAAGTATCTATTGAATTAACCACCATGATGTTGGCCACCTTATTTGATTTTCCATTTGAGGAACGCCGCAAATTAACCCGATGGTCAGATGTTACGACCGCCGGGCCCGAAACGGGCATTGTGGAAAGCGAAGACCAGCGCCGTGCTGAACTTATGGAATGTGTTACTTATTTTAAGGAGTTGTGGGAGCAACGACAAGGCAAAGAAGGCTTTGACCTAATTACTATGTTGGCCAATGGCGAAGAAACCAAAGATATGGACACAATGGAATATCTGGGCAATCTTGTTTTGTTGATTGTGGGCGGCAATGATACCACCCGCAATTCCATGTCGGCCAGTATTTGGGCACCCCATTTATTCCCGTCAGAATGGCAAAAAGTAAAAGCCAATCGCGAGCTTATTCCCAATGCGGTTGCCGAAATTATTCGCTGGCAAACGCCATTGGCCTATATGCGCCGCACCGCTTTGGAAGATGTAGAGATGCACGGCAAAACCATCAAAAAAGGCGACAAAGTTGCCATGTGGTATGTGTCGGCCAATCGTGATGAGCGCAAATTTGACAACCCAAATCAGTTGATTTTAGATCGCCCAAATGCGCGTAATCATATTGCTTTTGGCTTTGGGATTCATCGTTGCTTTGGCAATCGTTTGGCTGAGTTGCAACTGCAGATTTTGTGGGACGAAATGCTAAAACGTTTTGAAAAAATTGAAGTGGTGGGCGAACCAACCCGCAATATCTCTTCTTTTGTGAAAGGCTATACCAGCATGAATGTCATTGTTCGTGACTGACACATTAAATAGCTGTGAAGGAAAAATTGCACTGGTAACAGGTGCGGCCAATGGCATTGGGCGCGCTTGCATGGATGCCCTTGCCCAAGCTGGGGCGCAAGTGCTGGCCACTGATATTGAAATAGATGAGCTGGCCCGCGTGGTTGATAAATTGGCCAAAACGGGCGCGCAAATACGCATTTTGGCACAAGATGTAACGGACGAAAAACAATGGGCAGAAATTGTGGCCAGCCTCAAAGAAAATGAGGGCGGCCTTAATGTGTTGGTCAATAATGCTGGCATTGCCGTTGCCGCGCCGCTTATTGAAATGAGCCTTGATGATTTTCGCCGCCAAAATGCGGTCAATGTTGATGGTGTTTTTATGGGGTGCAAACACGCCATTCCGCTTATGGCTGAAACGGAGGGCGGTTCAATTATCAATATCTCTTCGGTGGCGGGGCTGATTGGTGCGTCTGGTTTGGCGGGTTATTCGGCCAGCAAGGGCGCGGTGCGGCTTTTTTCAAAAGCGGTGGCGATGGAATGTGCTGACGCGCAACTGCCCATTCGGTGCAATTCTGTGCATCCGGGCATTATTGATACTGATATTTGGGGTAAAGAAATTAGTGGGCTTGGCGCGGCTAACCCTGATTTGATGAGTGATGGCGGCAATCGTATCAACATTGAATTGATGACCGCAGAGATGCCCGGTGGCCGCCCCGGCAGTGCTGAAGAGATTGCTAATGCGGTGGTTTTTTTGGCTTCTGATGCGGCTTCTTATATCAATGGCACCGAACTTGTTGTTGATTATGGCATGACAGCCCGATAATCTGGCTTACAATCTGCTCATAATTTGATAGAAAATCAGATGGAGCAACCAAAAAACATGGTGAGGCACATGTCGGTTGAAAGTTTTTCCAAACTTTTTGTGTGTGATAAGGGCAAAGCAGTGCGCCCGATTTATGCCCTCACGCCACAAGATTTTGATGATTGGAAAGCCGAGCAAGCTGGGCCGCATTTGGCATGGGTAGAAACCACGCGTTTTACAGCCGCTGCTGGCAGTATGCTTATTTTGCCTGATGAGGCAGGCGGCTTGTCGGCGGTGTTGTTGGGGCTTGGCAACCAGCCCGACCCGTTTGCGCTGGCGGCTTTACCGAAAGATTTGCCGCACGGCATTTATCGGCTTGCGCGTGGTGCGCCAGCCGCAGTAGCGCAAATGGCTGCGCTGGCTTGGGCGTTGGGCACTTATCAATTTGACCGCTATAAAAGCAAAAATAGCAAAAAAGAATGGCCACAATTAGTATGTGCCACCCAGCAAGATATTGAAATGGCGGCACGGCTGGCGCATGCCACTTGTTTGGTGCGCGACCTCATCAACACGCCAGCCGCCGATATGACCCCGACCCATTTGCAAGAAGCGGCAGAAAATATCGCGCAAGCGCATGGGGCAGAAATATCAACCCTTATTGATGAGGATTTGCTGGCGCAAAATTTTCCTATGATTCATGCGGTTGGCCGCGCCGCCGCGCAAAACCCCGCGCATGCGCCGCGCCTGATTGATATGTGTTGGGGGCGGGTTGATGCACCGCGCCTCACACTGGTTGGCAAAGGCGTATGTTTTGATACAGGCGGGCTAAATTTGAAGCCCGGCAATTATATGGATTTGATGAAAAAAGATATGGGCGGTGCGGCGATTGCGCTGGCACTGGGTGAAGCGGTGATGTTGGCGGGGCTTGATGTGCGCTTGCGCGTGTTGATTGGGGCGGTGGAAAATGCGATTGGGCCAGAGGCGTTTCGGCCCGGCGATATATTGCCAAGCCGCAAAGGGCTAAATGTTGAAATTGGCAATACCGATGCTGAAGGCCGCTTGATATTGGCTGATATGCTGGCACTGGCCGATGAAGAAAAGCCTGATTTGCTGTTTGATTTTGCCACGCTAACAGGTGCTGCGCGGGTGGCATTGGGGCCAGAGATTGTGCCATTTTATACCCATGATGAAACATTAGCGAGCGCGTTGCACATGGCCGCCCAACAAGTGCATGACCCGCTTTGGCGGATGCCGCTTTGGGCGCATTATGATAATTGGCTAGATAGTAAAATTGCTGATGTAAATCATATTGCCGCTTCGCCTATGGCGGGTTCAATGACGGCAGCTTTGTTTTTATCGCGCTTTGTGACGGCCAGCTCTGCATGGGTGCATTTTGATGTATATGGCTGGCGATTGCATGCGCATGCGGCCTGCCCTGTGGGGGGCGAGGCGCAGGCATTGCGTGCTGCATTACATTTGCTGGAGGCGCGATATGGCGGCTGACCGCGACACGCACTCTAGGCCTGACCCGCGTGTTAATGCGTGGCGGGCTGATTTGGCGGCTGAGCATTTGCGTGGTGAGGTTGATGCCCCGCATTATGTGAAAGGTGAAACTTTCACTGTTAAGGTTGCGTCCACCGCTTTACGGCACGCGCCTTCGCATGGCGCGGCAATGGATACGCAACTTTTATATGGCGAGGATTTTCGTGTCTATGACAAGCGGGGCATTTGGGTTTGGGGGCAGGCGGGTTATGATGATTATGTGGGCTATGTGCTGGCGCAAGATTTGGAAAAACCGCAAAGCCCGACGCATATTATAAGCGCGTTGCGTAGTTTTACATTGGTTGATGCCGATGTAAAATCGCGCCCAGTGATGATGCTTTCAATGGGTGCAAAATTACACATTCCTAATATAGATGCGGCTGATATAGAGGCGCGTTTTGCACAATTACATGATGGGTCATTTGTGCCTTGTGGCCATATTGTGCCGATTGGCTGTTTTGAAAATGATATTATCGGCGTGGCGCGGCGTTTTTTGGGTGTGCCATATCTTTGGGGTGGGCGCGAGAGTTTGGGGCTGGATTGTTCGGCATTGGTGCAATTAGTGTTGATGCGATGCGGTTATGCTTGTCCGCGTGATAGTGATATGCAACAAGCGGTGCTAGGCAAAATTGTTGAAACGGCACAAAAAGGCGATTTGGTGTTTTGGCAAGGCCATGTTGGGCTGATGTCGGAAAATGATATTTTATTACACGCCAATGCCAGCCATATGATGGTGGTGGAAGAAAATTTTGCCGATGCTTGCACGCGCATAAAAAAAACCGATGGCGCAATAACGAGCATCCGCCGATTAAGTTAATCGTCTAATGCCGCCGCCATCAAGCTGCGGGTATAGTCGGTTTGCGGCATTGTAAAAATTTGTTCGCTTGTGCCATGCTCAACGCATTTACCATTTTTCATCACCAATACTTCATGCGCCAAGGCGCGCACCACTTTTAAGTCATGGCTGATAAATAAATAGGTGAGTTTTTTGTCTTGCTGCAGGCGCAACAGCAAATCAATAATTTGTGTTTGCACCGACCTATCAAGCGCGCTGGTGGGTTCATCTAGCACCAAAAATTTTGGTTGCACAATCAAGGCCCGCGCCATAGCAATGCGCTGGCGTTGCCCGCCAGAAAATTCATGCGGGTAGCGCGCGGCAAGCGCGGCATCTAGTTCCATCTCTTGCATAATATCGCCAACGCGTTCACCAATTTCGGCACGGCTGAGATGGCGTTCATGCAGGCGCAACCCTTCGCTGATAATATCACCAACTGGCATACGCGGGCTAAGCGCGCCATAAGGGTCTTGAAACACAATCTGCATATTGCGCCGCATCGCACGGCGCGTTTTGCGCTTGCTTGTTATGACATTTGTGCCATCCATCAACACTGTGCCACGCGCTTTTTGTAGCCCCAAAATGGCGCGTCCCAAAGTGGTTTTGCCAGAGCCGCTTTCGCCAACAACGCCCAAAGTTGTGCCGCGTTTAATGGTAAATGATATATCGTCCACCGCTTTAATATGATTATAGGTGCTGCGCAAAATGCCGCGCTTCATGGCAAAATATACTTTTATCCCACTGGCTTTTAGCAATGGTTTTGTATCACTGGCAATAGGCGGCACATTGCTGGGTTCGGCGGCCAGCAATTTTTTGGTATAGGCGGCTTGCGGATTATTAAAAATTTGTTGGCGTGTGCCATTTTCTACAATTTTGCCTTCGTGCATAACATAAAGGCGGTTGGCCATTTTGCGCACCACGCCCAGATTATGGGTAATAAGCAAAATCGCCATGCCGGTTTCGCGTTGCAAATCTTTCAGTAAATCAAGAATTTGCTTTTGCACGGTCACATCAAGGGCTGTGGTTGGCTCGTCAGCAATAAGCAATTTTGGGCGATTGGCCAATGCCATAGCAATGATAACGCGCTGGCGTTGACCGCCAGAAAGTTCATGAGGCAAGGCGCGCAATCTTTCTTCTGCCTTGTCAATGCCGACCCGTGTTAACAGGCGGACGGTCTCAATATGCGCCGCCTTTTTTGAAACATTGCGATGCAGACGTATAATCTCGCTAATTTGTTTTTCAATAGAATGAAGCGGGTTGAGCGATGACATGGGTTCTTGAAAAATCATAGAAATTTCATTGCCGCGAATATGGCGCAATTTTTCTGCGGTGCTGAGGCTGAGATTATTGCCATCAAACATAATATCACCAGAGCGATGAAAGGCGGTAGGGTAAGGCAGTAATTGCAAGATAGATAGCGCGGTGACTGATTTGCCAGAGCCGCTTTCGCCCACCAGCCCCACCGTTTCACCTGCCGCGATTTCAAATTTAATATCTTTAACCGCATCAATTTTTTGCTCATCTTGATGAAAGCCGACATGCAGATTTTCCACCATTAAAAGGGCTGATTTATCTTTCGGAATAGGGGTGGAGGCACTCATGCCAGTGTCTTTCTGGGGTCAAAAGCATCACGCACCCCCTCACCGACAAAAATGAGCAGGGATAACATAATGGCAATAGCAAAAAAGCCAGACAAGCCCAGCCATGGTGCTTGCAGATTGGCTTTGCCTTGTGCCAGCAATTCGCCCAATGAGGGCGAGCCGGGCGGCATACCAAAGCCCAGAAAATCTAGCGAGGTGAGGGTGGTGATGGAGGCATTAAGAATAAAGGGCATAAAGGTAAGGGTTGCCACCATCGCATTGGGCAATAAATGGCGGAAAATAATAGTGAGATTGCCAACACCGAGCGCACGGGCGGCTTCAACATATTCAAAATTGCGGGTGCGTAAAAATTCGGCACGCACCACCCCAACCAATGCAACCCATGAAAATAATAATAAAATGCCCAGCAAAATCCAAAAGCCCGGCTCAATCACGGAGGCAATAATAATCAGCAGATAAAGCGTGGGAACAGAAGTCCATATTTCAATAAAACGTTGCATACCCAAATCTGTCCAACCGCCAAAATAGCCCTGCACCGCACCCGCACAAATACCAATAAAAGATGAAGCAAGGGTCAATGCCAGCCCGAATAAGACCGATATGCGAAACCCATATATCAACCGCGCCAGCACATCGCGGCCTTGGTCGTCGGTGCCAAGCCAATTTTCTGCACTTGGCGGGGCGGGGGCTGGGCGGTCAAGATTAAGGTTAATGGTGTTATAGCTATAGCGCAAAAGCGGCCAAACCACGATGCTATTAGAATTTTCTAACAATTTAATCACATAAGGGTCGCGGTAATCGGTTTGTGTTGCAAAATCGCCGCCAAAATCGGTTTCTGGATAGGCCACAAAAACGGGCATATAAATCTGGCCTTCCTGAATGATTAAAAGCGGTTTGTCATTGGCCAGAAATTCGGCAAATAGGGTGACAAGCACGAGGACTAAAAATATCCGTAAAGATAGATAGCTGCGGCCATTGGTTTTGAAATTGCGCCAGCGACGTTGATTGATGGGTGATATTTTCATATTATCCCCCTGCGCGTGCTTCAAAATCAATGCGCGGGTCAACCCACATATAGGTAATATCAGAAATAAGCGTCACCACCAGCCCGATAAGGCCGAAAATATAAAGCGAGGCAAACACCACAGGATAATCCCGATTGACGATACTCTCATAGGATAATAGCCCCAACCCATCTAGCGAGAAAATTGTTTCAATTAATAATGAGCCTGTAAAAAATGCCCCGATAAAGGCACCGGGAAATCCAGCAATGATGATGAGCATAGCATTGCGAAAAACATGGCCATATAGCACTTTTGTTTCGGTCAGCCCTTTGGCGCGGGCGGTCATAACATATTGTTTGCGAATTTCGTCTAAAAAAGCATTTTTGGTGAGTAGCGAGGTGGTCGCAAAAGCCGATAGACTCAATGCCAGCACGGGCAAGGTGATATGCCATAAATAATCACCAATGCGCCCTAGCAATGATAAATCTTGCCAATTCTCAGATGTTAGCCCACGCAGAGGAAACCAGTTGACATAGCTACCACCAGCAAAAAATACAATCAGTGCCACCGCCAGCAAAAAACCGGGTATGGCATAGCCAACAACAATGACGGCTGAAGTCCAAATATCAAAATTGCTCCCATCGCGGCGCGCTTTGGCGATACCAAGCGGAATGGAAATTAAATATGTCAGCACACTCGTCCATAATCCCAAACTGATTGAAACTGGCAGTTTTTCGGCAATTAAATCAATCACGGCAATATCGCGGTAATAGCTTGTGCCAAAATCAAAGCGCACATAATTGGATAGCATTTTGAAAAATCGTATATGCACGGGCTGGTCAAAGCCAAATTGGGCTTCCAGTTCGGCAATAAATTCTGGGTCAAGGCCTTGTGCGCCACGATATTTACTATTGGTGGCGGCATTGATGCTTGGCATATTATCATTGAGCGAAGTAAAGCGCGAAGTCGCGCTTACATCATGGCCTTGTAATTGCGCGATGATGCGCTCAACTGGGCCACCCGGTGCAAATTGCACAATGGCAAAACTGATTGCCATAATGCCAAAAATTGTTGGTATCATTAGCAATAAGCGGCGCAAAATATAATTAGCCATAACACATTCCTTAAACCAGATTTACAATAACCATTTTTGGCTAAATACAAAAGCCCTAAGGGGTTTTGTGCGGTGCGGTGCGCCACCAAATAGCAGGAAACCCTAACCCATATTTAGGCATTGGGTCGGGGTGTGCCAAACCTTGCCAATAGGCAAGGCGTTGATAAGGCGCGTGCCATTGTGGCACAACATAATGATTGGCCAGCAACACGCGGTCAAGGGCTTTGGCGGCGGCCACTAATTGGCGGCGCGAGGTGGCAAAAATCAATTTTTCAAGTAATTGGTCAATGGCTTTATTTTTGATGCCGATAATGTTGCGCCCACCTGGGCGGTCGGCCACCATGCTTGACCAATAATCGCGTTGCTCATTGCCCGGCGATAGAGATTGCCCAAAGCTCCAGACAACAGCATCAAAATCATAATGATTAACGCGGTTTTGATATTGTGTTGGGTCAATGGTGCGGATAGAAGCGCGGATACCCAACCGCGCAAGGTTTTTTATATAAGGTGCAACAATGCGCTCAAAAGCGGGTTGCACCAGCAAAAATTCTATCTCAAAAATTTCACCATCTTTGGTGAGTGCGCCATCTTGGATTGTCCAGCCAGCTTGCTTAAGAAGTTTGTCTGCTTTGAGTAAATGCGCACGGATATTGCCGCTCCCATCACTCACGGGATTTTTGAAAGAGGTGGTAAAAACCCGCGCAGGAATTTGTGCGCGCAAGGGTTCTAGCAATTTTAACTCATCGGCAGAAGGCAAGCCAGTGGCGGCCAGTTCTGATACTTCAAAAAAACTGCCGGTGCGGGCATATTGGCCATAAAATAGGTTTTTATTTGTCCACTCAAAATCATAAGCCCAGTTTAGGGCTTCGCGCACCCGCCCATCGGCAAAGCGAGCACGGCGGGTGTTGAACACAAAAGCCTGCATGCCAGCACTATTTTCAAGCGTAATGGTTTCGCGCTTTAATGTGCCATCAGCAATGGCGGGCGTGTCATAGCCGACCGCCCAAAGGCGCGAGGAAAACTCTTCCCTAAAATGCACCGTGCCAGCTTTGAGTGCCTCAAAAGCCACTGTATCATCACCAAAATAAATATATTTTATGGTCGCAAAATTATGCTTACCGATAGACACATTCAAATTGCGCGCCCAATAATCTGGCTGCTTTTGATAGGTGATAGAGCGGCCTGCTTCCAGTTTTTCAATTTTATACGCGCCAGACACAACTGGAATATCCAATGTGGTATTTTTTAAGCTCCGCTCGGCTGCCGTCCAATAATTTTTTGATAAGATAGGTAATTGCCCCAAAATAAGCGGCAATTCACGATTGCCCGTTTGATTGAAAATAAAGCGGATTTTGTGGGGGGCGATAATTTCGCTATTTTTTACATTGGCATAATAAGCGCGATAAAATGGATGCGCTTCACGCAACGCATCTAGCGAAAAAGCCACATCTTCTGCGGTTATTGGGCTATTATCGCTAAACCGCGCTTTGGGGTTCAAGGTAAAAGTAACCGAGCTAAAATCGGGCGGATGGCTGATTGTTTTGGCAATCAGTGCATAGGCCGTGCTTGGCTCGTCCAAACTGGCGGCCAGCAATGTGTCATGCATCATGCCCAACCCGCTTGCCGCAACCCCTTTAATGGTGAACGGGTTGAGATTGTTAAAATTGCCAATCCCGGCAATCCGCACCTCACCGGTTTTTGGCGCGTTTGGGTTAACATAAGGAAAATGTGCAAAACCTGCGGGCAGTTGCGGTGCGCCAAATAAAGATAGGCCGTGCATTTGGGTTTGTGCGTGTAGAGGCGCGCTCATTGTGAGCATCAAAATAGCGCATATTAGACGATAGTTCATTTTCACCCTAGCCTAATTTCAGCTTATAACGGCATGCTAGTTTTTCAAACTATCCATATAGGCAATGATATTGGCACGGTCTTTGGCTTTTCTTAATCCTATAAAAGTCATGCTTGTGCCGGGCGCATATTTTTTGGGGCTACGCAAAAAAGCATTTAATGTTTCATAATCCCATGTGCCGCCCAAACCAGCCAGCGCGTTGGAATAGTTAAAATTGGCGTTTTTGGCAATGCTACTATTAATCACGCCATAAAGGGCGGGGCCTATTTTATTTTTGCCGCCAGCATTAAAATCATGGCAGGAAAGACATTTTTTGGCCACCCGCGCCCCTTTTTCAACCGATGCCGTTGCCAGCAAATCAGCAATGGGTGGCTCGGCTTGGGCGGCGGCTTTGGTATTCACATTGGTTGCCGCGCCTTCTTTAATCACGCCTTCAACAATATAGGCTTGCGGATTAGCGGGTTCAGTTGCAAAAATAATTGCCCCAAGATTTTCTATGGCGAGATAAACCAGCAGGGTAAAAAGCACCGCGCCTGCAATTTTGTTGAGTTCAAAACTATTCATGTGCAACCTCTAATATATTTATATGCTTTTGGGTTTAATTTTATTTGGCCTATGATATACACTTTTAACATTATTGTTGCCACAATTTTTGCACCTTTAAGGCTTGTCGCTTGCGGGTGCACAGATTAGGAAAAGAGCCAGTGCGTTGCAATAATTTTTGCGCATATATTTATATTATATTGAGGACATAATGGCAGATAAGAGGGGAGAGAGGGCAAAAAACCCGATTATTCTTATTCCAGCGCGATTGGGCGCAACGCGCTTGCCTAACAAACCACTGGCTGACATTGCTGGTTTGCCAATGATTGTGCAGATAATGCGCCGCGCCCAAGAAGCCGATTGCGCTCGCGTGGTGGTGGCGGCCGCAGAAAAACAAATTGCCGATGTGGTTGTTGCACATGGTGGCGAAGCCGTGTTGACCGACCCAGATTTGCCATCTGGCTCTGACCGTATTCATCAGGCATTGATACGCATTGGGGCGCAAAATTATGATGCGATTATCAATGTGCAAGGCGATTTGCCGACTCTTGACCCAAAGCTTATTGCCCGCGTGTTAGAGATTTTGCCGCACGCTGATATAGCTACTTTGGTGTCGCCGATTAGCAATGATGCCGAGCGCGACAACCCCAATGTGGTGAAGGCGGTTTTGTCTTTTGGTGAAACAGAAAAAATTGGCCGGGCTCTCTATTTTACCCGTGCGACGGCCCCATCAGGCGAAGGGGTGTTGTATCACCATATCGGGATTTATGCCTATCATCGCGCCGCGCTTGAGCGATTTGTTGGCTTGCCGCCTTCGCCATTAGAACAACGCGAAAAATTGGAGCAGTTGCGCGCTTTAGAAGGCGGCATGAGCATTGTTGCCGCTTGTGTTGACACCATTCCGCTTGGGGTGGACACGCCAGAAGATCTGGCACTTGCCAATCGCTTGCTGGCTGTGCAAGCTGG
Source organism: Parvibaculales bacterium (assembly GCA_051010295.1). GTDB lineage: Bacteria > Pseudomonadota > Alphaproteobacteria > RS24 > RS24 > JBPCVS01. The sequence goes on from JBPCVS010000106.1 coordinate 16,334, forward strand.
GGTGGGAGAAAACTGATGCCACAAATTGCTTTTCAAGGCGCGTTAGGGGCAAACTCGCATATTGCTTGCCTTAATCTCTATCCCGATTATGAGATTGTGCCATGTGGCACATTTGACCAAGCTTTTCATCGCCTAAAAGCGGGTGAGGTGGATTTGGCTTTGTTGCCGATTGAAAATACGGTGGCCGGGCGGGTGGCCGATTTGCATCGGCTAATGCCCGGTGGTGGCGCATATATTATAGGCGAATATTTTATGCCCATTCACCATAATTTGCTTGCCCCAAAACACACAAAAATAGAGGAATTGACGCATGTGCATAGCCATGAAATGGCACTTGGCCAGTGCCGCAAAGTGATAAATGAGTTGGCACTCACGCCGGTTGTGCGCTTTGACACAGCAGGGGCCGCGCATGAGCTGGCGCAAATGTCGGCGGCAGAAGCGAGCGGCCATGCCGCCATTGCCAGCGTGCTGGCCGCAGAAATTTACGCGCTAGAGATATTGCGCGAGAACATAGAAGACGCGCCCAATAATATGACGCGGTTTTTGGTGTTATCGGCCGCCCCCGATGATGCCGACCCGACCGATGGTGATATTATAACAAGCTTTATTTTTACCGTGCGCAACATTCCATCGGCTTTATATAAGGCGTTGGGTGGTTTTGCGACTAATAATGTCAACATGACAAAGCTTGAAAGCTACCAACCCGATGGGCTGATGGCCACCCAATTTTATGCTGATATTGAAGGCCACCCGCATAATGATGCGGTGCGTTTGGCACTGGAGGAGCTGGGTTTTTATTGCACTAAAATGGAAGTTTTGGGGGTTTATAAAGCCGCCCCAGAGCGCGAAAAATGGCGGCAAAATAAATAATCAAATCAAACTGCGTTATTTTCGGCAAAAGCTTTGATTAAAAAATGCGCGATTGCCATTTTGGGCGGCAAACCAATCGTGCCATCGCCTTTAAGCGCGCTTATAATATCATTGCGCGATACCCAACGCGCTTCTTCCAATTCATCATCGCCTAATATAATGGTGCGGCTTTCGGCTTTTGCCAGACAACCAATCATAAGTTGCGAAGGAAATGGCCATGGCTGGTCGGCAAAAATACGCACATCAGAAACATCAATACCCGCCTCTTCGTGCAATTCACGCGCCACAGCTTGGGCGATTGTTTCACCCGGTTCCATAAAGCCAGCAAGGGCGGAAAACACATTATCTGGCCAACCATTTTGGCGGCCTAGCAAACAATCTTGGCCATGCGTGGCCAGCATAATCACCACCGGGTCGGTGCGCGGAAAATGCTCACCATTACAAATTGTGCAGACGCGCTTGCTTCCGCCTTCAACGGGCGCACTGGGCGCACCACACAGCGCGCAAAAACCATGCCGCAAATGCCAGTCCAGCATGGCTTTGGCATGGGCTAAAATAGCCAATTCTGTTGCCGCTATATCGCCCGCACTGGCCAGCATACGCAAATCTTCAAATTGCCCCATACCCCTAAATGGGCTATCATCTTCGGGGTTGGAAATGGCAGAAATATCAACGGCAAAAAGCGGCTTGTCGCGTTGGTTAATCCCCAAAAACACAATAAGACTTTCTGGCGTTAAAGCCGCGCCAAAGGCACTACGCGGTAGCCAGCCAACATCGCGCCCCGCGCCCGTTTCAATTTCTGGCAAAATAAGCGGACAAAGCTGCCAAAATGGCACAAATAGGGCAGTATCGCTTGCCAGTTGCTGGGCCAACCAATCTGGCTTGCTGCGCAAATGGCCAGCGCGGTCAAGCGGGTTATTGGCAAATATTATCGGGCTTTTGGGCGGCGGCATGGCTGTTTCCTCTCAATTATCTTTGGGCTCAATAGGTTGCCATGCTATGGCCCGCGCTTCAAGTTTTGAAAAGCAGATTTTAGGGGTTATAGGGGGCTATATCCAATGTGTTGCTTCTGCTATAATGGTGTGGGAGATTGGCGGCAGACGCATCCCTCGCCAATCGGGTCAGGTCCGGAAGGAAGCAGCCCTAACGAGTTCGGTGCGGGTTGCCTGTCCAGTCTCCCACAATATTTTGCCAAATAAGGGCGCAACAAAGCTTAAAAGGGAGCCAACCAAATTGGCCATATTATATGTCTGACAATAATAATCCAGAATCTGAACCAGAATTAGAAGCCGCGCCCGCGCCTGTTGAAATTAATGAAGAGGCACCCGGCTTTGATGTGTTGGATGAGGCCGATGCCAGCAATCAGGTGGCCACCGCCCAAAATTATCAGGTCTTGGCGCGTAAATATCGCCCCAATAATTTTACCGATTTGATTGGTCAACAAGCGATGGTGCAAACCCTCACCCATGCTTTTGAGAGTGGCCGCATTGCCCATGCTTTTATGTTGACGGGGGTGCGCGGCGTGGGCAAAACCACAACGGCACGCATTTTGGCACGCGCCCTCAATTATCAAAGCGACACCATTAACGCGCCAACAACCATGTTAGAAACCGAAGGTGTGCATTGTCGCCAAATTATGGATGGCACCCATGTTGATGTTATTGAAATGGATGCCGCCTCGCATACTGGCATTGATGATATTCGTGAAATTATTCAAAATGTGCCTTACGCGCCAGCGGCGGCACGCAATAAGGTTTATATTATTGACGAAGTGCATATGCTTTCCAAAGGGGCTTTTAATGGCTTGTTGAAAACATTGGAAGAGCCGCCCGACCATGTAAAATTTATTTTTGCCACAACCGAGCTTAGAAAAGTTCCAGTGACGGTGTTGTCGCGCTGCCAACGTTTTGATTTGCGCCGCTTAACCCATGACGACACTTTGCAATTACTCACCAAAACATGCGCTGCCGAAAAGGTTTTTGTGCCAGAAGAGGCTTTGTCGCTGATTGCGCGGGCAGGTGATGGCTCGGCGCGTGATGCGTTATCTTTGCTTGACCGCGCATTAGCACATGGCGAAGGCGATGAAGCGATGAATGCCGACACGATGCGCCGCTTGCTCGGGCTGGCCGATAGGGGCCGCATTTTTGATTTATTTGACAAGCTCATGGGTGGTCAATTAACCGATGCTTTGGTTGAATTTGATGAACAATATAGATTGGGGGCTGACCCAATAATGATATTGGCAGATTTGGCCGAATTAACGCATTGGCTAACGCGGCTTAAATTTGTCG
>JBPCVS010000107.1:0-3806 GCA_051010295.1 Parvibaculales bacterium
TACACATGGATAAAGGCGGAAACAACACAAACCGACGACTACATTATAAATCTGCTAGATGTGAACCCAGAGATTTTGTAAAAACGCTTTTATATTTGATTCTTCTTTCTCCCAAGCGAGCTATGCGTCAATTATGCTCGCTTTGCTCGCATAATGCGCAGCCGCTTGGGACGTGCCGCCAACCGCTAAACGCGGTTGGGCGCGATTCTTTTCCCATATTCGCTAACGTTCACCCGCCAAAAAAAATGTTAAATGGGAAAAAATTATATCAGTCGCTTTTTGAGTTCACTTTCAATCACAATTTCATCTGGAAAATTGTTAGCAATCCACCAATCTTCCAGCTTTTTGTGCATCACGCCCATTTGCGGCCCTGCCGCCATGCCTGCCTCTTTCATCATTGCCCCTGTTAGTGGAAAAATCGGGCGCACATAATCTGTTGCTTGTGTTTGCACCGCCGCGCATAAAGCGGCATCGCCGCCGCTTGCGGCCAGCAATAAGGCTTGATGAGCCACTATTTCTGCCCCCTCACGATAAAGAGCTGCGGGCAAGTCAGCCATGCTATGCCATTGGGGGGCGGATAGGCTGGCCGCCAAAAGTGCCGTTTGTTTTTTTGACAAGCGCAAAGCACGTGCCACTGGTTCTACATTTTCACCATCTAACAAAGCCGCCAATCGTATGATAGGCGGGGTGTTTGGATTATTGTTGATAAGGCTTTTTAACCGCGAAACATTGATTGTTTCTATATTGAGTATGGCAGAAATCAACCCTGTTTTAGCCAGTTGCGCGAGGGCTTTATCGGCATATTCACCTTGTAAAATACGCATTAACTCAACATGCCTACGTTCTGGCGAAAGGTTTTTCACCCCCGCATAGGCAGCCGCACAAATTGCCAGATTATTGTCAGTCATGGGCATTTGCGGCGATAAAGAAAAATGAAACCGAAAATAGCGCAATACGCGCAAATAATCTTCATCCACGCGTTGTGCCGCATCACCAATAAAGCGCACACACCGCGCCGCCACATCAGCAAAAGCCAGCCCCGTTGGGTCGTATAATGTGCCATCACCATCGGCATAAAGTGCGTTGATTGAAAAATCGCGCCGTGCCGCATCCACGCCCCAATCATCTGTTTGTTCCACCCGTGCATGGCGGCCATCGCTTTCAACATCGCGCCGCAAAGTGGTGATTTCATAGCCGCACCAGCCATCACCATGCGGCAACATGGCGGTAATTGTGCCATAGTCAAAGCCAGTTTTTAGCCAACGTATTTTGGCATCGCGCAACCGCGCAATCACCGCATCGGGTTGTAATTGGGTGGCCATATCAATCTCGGTATCGCCATCGGCTAAACCCAATAATGTGTCGCGCACACAGCCGCCAACGCACCGCGTTGTCGCTTCACCTTCATTTAAGAGGGTGAGTAATTGTTGCGTATCATTGCGCCACAACCATTGGCTATGTGGCGTGTTGGGCGTGAGTTTTGTTGCTTTGTCCATAATTATTCAAAATAACCGGGGGTGATTTGTCCATCTTTAAGCTGGGGTGGAATATAATTTTCGTCAGGCGCATTGCCCGAATTATACTGCCAAATAATGAGGCTTATCAAAATCAACATTGTGCCAATCGCCGTCAGCACCGCGTAATTGCGGCGAATATGGGCATTTGGATTGCGCCGCCGCACCCATGCCACCCACATCCAGCTAATCACAAAAGGTGTCGCCAATAAAATCAAATTCCAGATGATGATGCGTATCATTTTCGCGCCCTTATATGTTTTCACCATTATTTATATCTATGCGTTGTGCCATGCGGCGCAACATGCCTGCCGTTGCGCCCCATATATTATAGCCATCATAGCGCATAGAATAATAGATGCGTTGTTCACCCTGCCACTCAATTTTGTTCATTTTATATTTTTGATGCGCCATTAAAAGCGATAATGGAACTTCAAAAACATCGGCCACCTCATTTTTGTTAATCGCAAGCGAAAAGCCGGGCTGCACAAAGCCAACCACAGGCAAAATGCGAAAACCTGTGCCCGTTTCATAAGTATCAAGATAACCACGCACTTGCACATAATCGGGGTTAAGCCCCACTTCTTCTTGTGTCTCACGCAGAGCCGCTGCGGTGGGCGATGCGTCATGGGTTTCTACTTTGCCACCGGGAAACGCCACCTGCCCAGAATGTTGTTGCAGATGCGCGGCGCGTTGCGTCAATAAAATCGTTGGACGCTCGGCATGGGTTACAATCGGCACCAACACTGCCGCCAATGTTAAATCGCGTTTTTTGCCCATTTTTGCATAACCATCTAAATTCATATCCCCCGTCTGGCCGCCATTTTCATATAGCACCTTACCATTGGGAGGCTCTTGCTTTATCACTTCGCAAATGCGCGATAGATAATCCATCGCTCAATTCGTCTCTATATCTGCAGACGGCACGATAGGAAAAAACACCCCGCCACTCCACACACCAAATTGGTCGCCATATTGCTCACCCAAATTGACCAAATCATAAAATACCGAGCGGGCAATCAACGCTTCTAGCCGTGCGCGCACATGCACGTAAGGCGCGGGTTGGCCGTTTTTTGCGTTAATCTCAAAGCGGAGAATATGCGCCGCCCCCGCACAAACAAAATCGCCAACATTGGTTTCAAATGTCAACACGCGGTCGCGCCCCGTGCCTTCTACCTGCATTAAAGTGGCAACAAAGGGCGCGTGCTCAACCTCTACGCGAATTTTTTCAACAGGGGTTACCAAATAATGCTCACCATCTTCATCATGGCGCAAAATGGTAGAAAATAGCCGCACCAGCCTTTTGCGGCCAATCGGTGAACCCGCATAATACCACTGCCCATCACGGGCAATTTTCATACCAATATCACCGCAATAATCTGGATTCCACAAATGCACGGGCGGCAAGCTGGCTTGCTGGCCAGCCGTTTCGCCATCTGGATTATTGGCCGCATTGGCCTGTTTAATCACATTTTGCAGTGCGTTTTCTTGCGTTTTTTCATTGTTAGCAGACATCGCTCACCTTCCATCATCAAATTAGCACAAATCGGGCGCGGCGCGAACCGCACCATGCAAATTTTGGCAAAACGCTTTATCACCGCGCACCAGCAGGCGGCTTAAATTGACAGGTGTGGGCATGGTAATGCCCGCAGGGGCGGCAAAAAACCCAGATTTTTCATAATATGGTAAATCACCAACCAGCAACACAACCCGAAAATCGGTTTCATCTACCAATTTTAATGTGTGTTGGATAAGCGCACGTCCCAGCCCCTGACTTTGTTTATCGGGATGCACCACAAGCGGGCCCAATAATAAAGCTGGTGTGTCACCAATGCGTATTGGCCAATAGCGAATAGCCGCCAGCAACGCATTATCATTATTATCATTGCTGATAATATGAGCAAACCTATCAATTTGCCGATTGCCTTCGCGCAGGCGTTCGGCAGTGCGCGTGAGGCGACCGGGCCCAAAAGCAAAATCAAGCAATGTTTCAATCCGCTCCATATCGGCGGGTTTAGCCCGTGTAAAGGGCGGGTGAGTAGAATTATGGGGCATGGCTAATCCCAATCGTGTAAATAGCCCCCAGATAGGCGATATAAAGTGCCAGCCCCACCGCCCCTTCCACTCGTGATAGGCGGCGGCCTGTGAGCATAAAAAACACCCCCAGCACAGCCGCAATAGCCATAACCCAAATATCCCGCGCCGCAATTTCTGGTGCGATTGTCAAAGGGGTCAGGCTTGCCGTCACCCCCAAAATGAGCAAGATATTAGCGATATTACTGCCAATGATAT
>JBPCVS010000108.1:0-7834 GCA_051010295.1 Parvibaculales bacterium
AAGTCGCCACCACCACGCGCTTAATGGTCGCCAAATCATGCAACGGCTTTAGCACCATCACCAGCTGCGCGGTTGAGCAGTTGGGATTGGCAATAATGTTGCGCGCCCGATAGCCCGCCAAAGCCGACGCGTTAATCTCTGGCACAATAAGCGGCACATCTTCATCTAAGCGATACAAAGATGAATTATCAATCACCACGCAGCCCGCTTTGGCGGCTGGCGGCGCATATTGCTTGGTCGCCACCGAGCCGCAGGCAAAAAGCGCGATGTCAGCGCGTTGCCAGTCATAATGCTCCAGTGCCGAAACCTGCAATGTTTTATCGCCAAAACTTACCTCGCGCCCCTGACTGCGGCGGCTGGCAAGGGCGTGTATTTCGGCCACTGGAAAATCACGCTCGGCCAAGATATTGAGTATCTCGCGCCCAACACTGCCTGTCGCGCCAGCTATCGCAACCACATAACCCATAATTTTTCTCCTGTTTATTTATTGGCCTGTTTATTGGCCTATTTCACTTGCTTATCAAGTGCCGCCAGCACCGCATCACCCATGCCGCTTGTGCCAAGTTGCACCATGCCCGCTTGCATAATATCAGCCGTGCGCGCCCCATCATCTAGCACTTGCATAATGGCTTGCTCCAGCAAATCGGCATCGGTAGCGCGGGCAAATGTATAGCGCAAAGCCATCGCAAAAGACAATATAGAAGCCAACGGATTGGCCAAATTTTGTCCGGCAATATCGGGTGCAGAGCCATGCACGGGCTCATACATCGCCCGCGCCCTGCCGCTTTTTGCATCCACCATACCCAGCGAAGCCGAAGGCAACATGCCCAGCGAACCTGTCAGCATGGCGGCAATATCGGATAAAATATCGCCAAATAAATTATCCGTAACCAGCACATCATATTGTTTGGGGTTGCGCACCAGCTGCATGGCGCAATTATCGGCCAGCACATGTTCCAGCGCAATATCGGGAAACTCTGCCGCGATGACCCGCGTTACATCCTCATGCCACAACAAGCCGCTTTCCATCACATTGCGCTTTTCGGCACTGGCCAGCCGCTTATTGCGTTTCATCGCCAAATCGCCCGCAATGCGGGCAATGCGCTCAATCTCATAGGTTTCATAAACTTGCGTATTCACGCCACGCCTTTGGCCGTTGCCCAAATCCTCAATGCCGCGTGGCTCGCCAAAATATACCCCGCCCGTCAGCTCACGCACAATCATAATATCCAACCCTTCAATAATATCGCGTTTGAGGGACGAAGCATCAGCCAGTGCCGAAAAGCAAATGGCCGGACGCAAATTGGCAAATAATTCCAGCTCGCGCCGCAAGCGCAACAAGCCCGCCTCAGGTCGTGCTTCATAAGCCACATTATCCCATTGCGGCCCGCCAACAGCACCCAGCAAAACCGCATCGGCCGCCAAGGCTTTTTCCATTGCCGCATCACAAATCGCCGCGCCATGCGCCTCATAAGCACAGCCGCCAACCAAATCCGTCTCAATTTGGGCGTTAAAATCGCGGTGCGTGCCAAACCAATCAATGATGCGGCAAACCTCCGCCATCACTTCTGGCCCGATGCCATCGCCCGCCAAAATCAGAATTTTTTCCATCACTTTACGCTTTCAATATTATCGCCAAGCTTGGCCTTCGTGCAAAGCCTCATAAGCATCAATTTTATCAGATTTTTGCAAAGTCAGCGCAATATCATCCAGCCCTTTTAACAAGCAGTTTTTGCGCAACGCATCTATCTCAAAAGCGATTGTGCCACCATCGGGGCCTTTGATTGTTTGCTGTTCCAAATCAATGCTCAAAGTCGCATTAGCACCACGCTCAGCATCATCCAGCAATTTGTCAATTTCCGCCTGCGGCAAAATAATCGGCAAAATGCCGTTTTTGAAACAATTATTATAGAAAATATCGGCAAAGCTGGGGGCGATAACACAACGAATCCCAAAATCAAGCAACGCCCATGGCGCGTGTTCGCGGCTTGACCCACAGCCAAAATTTTCGCCCGTCACCAAAATTTGTGCCGCCCGATAGGCCGCTTTATTCAACACAAAATCGGCAATCTCGCTACCATCATCGCCATAGCGCATTTCATCAAATAGATTTTTGCCCAGCCCTTCGCGCTCAATAGTTTTCAAAAATTGCTTGGGAATAATCATATCCGTATCAAGATTTATCATATTCAATGGCGCGGCAATGCCGTCTAATTTTGTAAATTTTTGCATTTTGAACTCCTATCTCTCATTATCACCATTACCATTTTGTGTCGTTTGGGTGCGCTGTATGATTGCGCGGTCAATCAACACATCAGCCGTTTCATCAGTGTTTTGAAACTCAATGCGCCGAAAAAAATTGCGCGGCCCCAACTTAACAAATAGCCGCCCAAAAACCTCATCGGCAAAACTGCTGGAGATAACCGAAACGTCCTCAAAATCAATGATAATGCGTTGCGCACTATTTAATAAATTTTCCAACTGAGTGCGAACTTTTTTGCCACCCTCGCGTGAGCTTACATCATTTATATGCTCGGCAAGACTGACGCGAGCAGACTCGTCGCCTTCCGCTCCATATCTGCGTGTCATATAATCATAGGGGTCATGAATTTTATCACCAAGGCGCAATGCATCCTTCAACAAGGTCGGGTCGTTAAAATCAATGAGGCAACGCACAGAGGTGCCAGCATAAGGGATGGTTTCACGCCGCATAATATCGCTACCCTTATCAGATTTAAGCAAATGACCTGTGCCAGAATTGATTTCAAAATCACCTTTTGACAAAACGGCAACCCTATATGAACCATAAAGACCATTACCAGCATTACTATTCGGATCCCGCGTAACGCCCTCTTCAATCGCACGTTGCAAAGCTTTTACGGAGTCTTTAGGCATGCCCAAACTGGCTGGAATACCGCGCCCACAATCGGCGACCACAAACTCTACTTGGTGATTCTCACGAAAAACTGTGGCTTGCACAAACCCGCCAACTGGTGATTGCGCATGCTGCAACACATTATCAGTGATTTCACCTAGCGACCATTCAAAAGCTTTGAGTTGCGGACGTTCCACCCCCTCTATATGCCTCAGCACCAAATCCATCACGCGGTCAACCAAATGCGGCTGTTCATCTGATTCCTTATATTGCAAGGCGGGCAGATTACCCCCTTCAAAACTTGATTGCTCATATTCGCTCGGATTTATGTAATGCGCCCAATTCGCATTTTTGAAAAGCCGTTTTAATCTGTCCTCTTGGGGAAGTATCAGATTGAAATTAATTTTATTCTGTTCCCGATAATTAACAATGAGTGGCAGTAGGGGTAACATAAAGGCTTCAAAAACACGTTCGCACAGCGAAAAATCAAGCGTAACATCTGGGTATTTTTTTTCTTCAATGGCATCATAAAGCGTTTTGCACAAACTTCTAACATGGCTACCACCCAAAGAATCCCGTGCCGTAATGCGGTTTTCTCTCCGCGAAATTGAATAAGCCATATTCACACCTCAAAATCACGAATATCAACAAAATGGCCGCGCACTGCCGCCGCCGCCGCCATTGCTGGCGAGACCAAATGGGTGCGGCCACCGCGCCCTTGTCGGCCTTCAAAATTGCGGTTAGAGGTGGAGGCACATCGCTCACCTGGGGCTAATTTATCGGCATTCATGGCCAAACACATAGAACAACCCGGCTCGCGCCACTCAAACCCTGCTTCAATAAAAATTTTATCCAGCCCTTCTGTTTCGGCCTGTTGTTTAATCAGCCCCGAACCCGGCACCACCATAGCCGACACATTGGCCGCCACTTTGTGGCCGCGTGCAATGGCGGCGGCGGCGCGTAAATCTTCAATGCGGCCATTGGTGCATGAGCCAATAAAAGCGCGGTCAATTTTTATCGCCTGCATGGGCGTATTGGCCGCCAGCCCCATATAATTGAGGGCGCGTTCAGCCGCATGACGGCGCGCTTCATCTTCAATTTGGGCAGGGTCGGGCACTTTGCCACCAATGGAAGCCACATCTTGCGGGCTGGTGCCCCACGTCACCAAAGGCGGCAAATCGGCAACATCAAGCGTGATTTCATGGTCAAAACTAGCATCATCATCGGATTTTAGCCCCTGCCAATGCGCCACTGCCGCCTGCCAATCCGCCCCTTTGGGCGCACGTGGGCGGTTTTGCAAATAAGCAAAAGTTTTTTCATCAGGCGCAATCAACCCAGCACGTGCGCCAGCCTCAATGGACATATTGCACAAAGTCATGCGCCCTTCCATGCTCAACGCCTCAACCGCCGCGCCAGCATATTCCAACACACAGCCCGTGCCGCCTGCCGTGCCAATTTCGCCAATAATTGCCAGCGCAATATCTTTGGCCGTGATATGCGGCGGCGCAGTGCCGACAACATTGATACGGAAATTTTTTGCCTTGCTTTGCGGCAGGGTTTGCGTGGCCAACACATGCTCCACCTCAGACGTGCCGATGCCATGCGCCAGCGCACCAAACGCCCCATGCGTTGAGGTGTGGCTATCGCCGCAAACAATGGTGAGGCCGGGCAGGGTGAAGCCTTGCTCTGGCCCACTCACATGCACAATACCTTGTCGTATATCGCTCATTGGCAGATATTCCACGCCAAATTCGGCACAATTTGCCGCCAAAGTTTCAATTTGCAAACGGCTTTCGGGGTCGGCAATGGCCGCATTACCCCCGGCGCGGCTGGTGGTTGGCACATTATGGTCGGCCACCGCCAATGTTTTGTGGGGTGCGCGCATTTTGCGCCCGGCCAAGCGCAACCCTGCAAAAGCCTGCGGGCTGGTCACCTCATGCACCAAATGGCGGTCAATATAAATCAGGCTATTGCCATCCGCATCGGCATCCACCAGATGCGCGTCCCAGATTTTATCGTAAAGTGTTTTGCCAGTCATTTTCGCCCTCATTTGCCCTCATTTTATTTGGGGGAAGGGGTGCGCCGTGAAACATCCCCGATGATTATTGTCCCCGATGATTATTTAGCCACTATAATTATTTGAAAGCCCGAAACATTGTGCTTAAGCTTCGTCGCTCGCGCTTGTTTCCTGTGTGGTCTCATCGTCTTGGGTGGCTTTGGCTTGCGTTATGAGTGTTTGTGCCGCCGCGTCTTTTTTGCCGCGATTGCGACGCTCGGCAATGCGGGCGGCCTTGCCCGTTAATCCGCGCAAATAATAGAGTTTTGCGCGGCGCACGCGGCCCTGCCGCACAATTTCAATCGAATCCACCAAAGGCGAATAAATCGGAAAAACGCGCTCAACCCCCTCACCATAAGAGATTTTGCGCACGGTGAAATTTTCGTTCAGCCCACCGCCAGCACGCGCAATACACACGCCCTCAAAAGCCTGCAATCGCTCGCGTGAACCCTCAATGACTTTCACATTCACCTTCACCGTATCACCCGGCTGAAAATCCGGCACGGCTTTGCTCATGGCAGTCATTTGCTCGCGTTCAATCTCGTCAATCAAATTCATTGCATTACCCTTATCATTTTGCACGAAGGCAGATACCACGCCAAAGCCCTTTTGTCACCATTTATTTGGGGTTTTCTTTCTCCCAAGCGAGCTATGCGCTAATCCGTGCTACGCACGGATACGCAGCCGCTTGGGACGTGCCGCCAACCGCTAACGCGGTTGGGCGCGATTCTTTTCCCACGCACCGCCTGTAGTTATTTTTATCAGTTACAAGTCTAACGCCTTCCCCACGCCCTCAAAAGATTGGGTGGGCGGGTTCACCCGCAAGCCGTTTCCAAAGGAAACGGCGACAAGGCTTTGCCTTGCCCACCCAATCTTTTGAGGGCGTGAGATTAAGGAAAGCGGCATGGGGAAAGAAAAAACAGGCGGGTTTATAGTTTGAAATCTCTATGACAACTGCTGTTCAATTTCATCTAACCTTCCCAAAGGTTTTATCAGTTCCTTTATTGACTCTGCGGCCAACACATCACGGATTAGATTGTTAATTTCATTCGACAATTCAAAATCTTTATCAAGAGCCTCAAACGCAGGCAAAGTGGCAATAATGCTGGCAGCATATGCAAGCCCCGTTTTAGCCTTGTGAATCGTTCTCTCAGAAAACCAATCCGTATTAGCAAGTCCTGCTGGGTCACTGTATCTTTCCAACATCTCACCCGACTCATTCAGCACACGGCCAAATGCTTTGCGCAGTAGCACCTCATATTGATGTGCATAACTGATATACCCTACTGGACAACCTTCAACCTCTGACTCACTCATTATATATTCCTGCCTGTTGTTAATTTGCTATCAACTTCAAAAGTTCATATATAATAGAGGAATTCGCACAACAACAAAATGGAGAAATAAAAAGCCAATGGAACCTTTATGGATTTTACCCATAATTTTATTAGGAATTTGTTTCATAATAGGAATACCATTCGGCCTAATTACCTTTATAGGCCTAATGTTATCTATGATTTTCTTCGGATTTCCTATAACAGTTCTTGTTTGGGCTTTTAGCGATATGACTTTTGGAGGAATTATTAAATGGATTATCCGATTTTCTTTTTATACAGGCTTGGTTATAACGCCAATCGTTGGTTTTGTAATAGTTGTAGCGTTTGTTTCAACTTGGATAGGGGAACAATTTAAAAAAGTAGACCGTTTCATTGAAAATCGCCACGATAAGAAAGATAGCTAAACCCTAAAAAGCGAAACAAAAATAATGGATAATTTCTATGAATAATCAATATGTTGGTGACATAGGCGATTATATAAAATACGTGCTATTAAAAACTATTATAGAAGCTGAATCCAAGAAAAAACTAGGCGTGGCGTGGTATTTAACTCCCGATGATGGGGGTTCGGATGGGAGACATACAGGATATTTGCATGCACCCGAAAAATGGCAATTTCTTGATGAGAAAGTGTTTGACGCTTTACGCGAGCTCGTTTGTTGTAATAACGTACGCTCAGTTGTTGAGGTAAAGAAAAAATTTCTGGAACGTAAGATTCTACCCGAAAGCACTGTGTTTTTTGATGAAGAATTACCTCATGGAAAAGGTAAATCAGAGTACCGAGAAAAATGGTTCACCCGATTACAAAAACACCTTAAAGATTGTGATATTATTTTTGCCGACCCAGATAATGCTCTGGTAAATCCGTGCGAAGGAAAATCATTCAGCCAAAAACACATAACTCTGCAAGAGGCCATAGCACTCGTCAAAAGCCCTAAACATATTGGTATATTTTATCATCATTTTGCGCACACTGATAACAAGGAGCAAATTCAAAATTGGTGTAAAAGTCTCTCTAGAGAATGTCCTTCAGAGAAAGGGGGTGCTAAAGTCATGGCACTACATTGGCGTATTATTTCTCCGCGTGCTTTTTTTATTGTTAATCCAACTCCACCCATCAAAGAAAAACTTATAGAGTTGCGCGGCAAAGGTGCAAAACTTCTAAACTCTAAAAAAATGAAATCTATTGAACTTTATGGCCTTGATAATAAGCGTTTTGGCGTGATAAAAAACCCTGCCTAGCAAACTACATTCAAGCATAACGTTTTAATGATTAAACTCTAATTATTCCTCTTGCCGCTTATGTTTTGCCCACAAATCGGGGCGGCGGGTGCGGGTGATATTTTCGGCTTGGGCGCGTCGCCAAGCGGCAATTTTTTGATGGTCGCCAGAAGCGAGTATGTCGGGGATAGCACGCCCCGCCCAACTTTGTGGCCGCGTATAATGCGGATATTCCAACAAATTATTGCCAAAACTTTCTTCATCTGCCGAAGCCGCATCGCCCATCACGCCCGGCAATAGGCGAATGGCGGCATCCAACACCACTTGCGCCGCCGCCTCGCCGCC
>JBPCVS010000109.1:0-5697 GCA_051010295.1 Parvibaculales bacterium
AAAAAATCAATGCCATAGGCAAGGCTATAGCCAATAAAAAAATAGGCCAGTGTGGACATGCCAAAATCTGATAAAATTTTGACCAGCGCATTGACTTGGTTTTTTTTGCGCACAGTGCCAACTTCCAGAAAAGCAAAGCCAGCATGCATGGCAAAAACCAAAATAGCCCCCATTAAAATAAAAAAAACATCACCGCCAACCATTTGTGTTGTCATAATGAAACCTCCAATTTGTGCGCACCCGCATTTTACATATATATGCAAAAATCGTGCCAGTTTTGGGTGCGGTGTTTGGCGCGCTTATCGGCACAGCTTACATGAATAACGCCCCGCTTAAAATTGCCTAGAATTTAAGCGGGCGGGCGGCCAATGATTAAATGTTAACCTGCTTATTTTATTTGCCCCGCCTGATTTGAGGTGGCAGATTTGAAGTGGCGGCTTAAGGCTAGACAATGGCGCGTTTTGCGCCCACACTGCGCACCATGATGAGCAGTGATGATAATATCGCACAAGCGGGCGTGGGCCAGCGGGTTTTTGTGGCGGGCACAGGCAATAGTGCGGCCATCACAGCTTTAGCATTAAAAATGGCTGGTTGTGCGGTGGTGATTGAGGGCGGCCATAAACACCCGCCCCCCAATATAAGCCCCGATAGGCATGACAAAAGCCCCGATTGGCAACGCGTATTAGCACTGGGGGCGGCCAGCAAAACCATGTTGCAACGGCTGGGCATTTGGGCACGACTGGATTTGCCGACTGCCGCCATTACCGATATGCAAATAATCGGTGCGCCCGATTTTGGCGGGCTTTATTTTGGCGCAGATTTTGATGAAACCAATTTTGACACCAAAAAACAAGCAGGGCCAAAA
This sequence comes from Parvibaculales bacterium, assembly GCA_051010295.1. Lineage (GTDB taxonomy): Bacteria > Pseudomonadota > Alphaproteobacteria > RS24 > RS24 > JBPCVS01. The sequence continues at coordinate 866 of JBPCVS010000109.1, forward strand.
ACAGAGACAGAAACATTGGCACATAGTGTTAGCTTAAATGCCCTCTCACGCGCCATTGCCCAAACGCTTACCGATAAATTGGCTGACACGGGCGACACGGGCAGTATCACCCGCACCACCAGCCCTTTTGCCGATTGGCGCAATCAACAACTCTATTTAGATAATGGCACCCAAATGCGCGGTGCAGTGCTGGTTGATACAAATGTTGGCGCGCACACCGTTGGGGGCAAAACAATAAAAACCAGAGAAGCGGCAGGGATAGCGATATGGCAACATGATTACCACGCTTCTGCTTTGGTGGCGGTGCTGGACAGCACATATACGCATAAAACGCCGCCGCATAAAACGATAGCAAGACAGGTCTTTTTACCATCTGGCCCATTGGCTTTGTTGCCCCTGCCGCACCCGCAAAAGCTGGCACTCATCTGGTCGTTGCCCACGCCACGCGCCAGCGCATTGGCACAGGTGGCGCAAGATATTTTTGAACATGAGCTAAACAAAGCCTGTCTCGGCTTTGGCGATATAGAGGCTTTATCCTTATCTGGCCTGCGCACCACCCAACCCCTATATGCCCATTTTGCCAATCATTTTGTTGCCCCAAATCTGGTCTTGTTGGGCGCGGCGGCACATCTGTTTCACCCATTGGCGGGGCAGGGCTTTAATGTGACATTGCGCGATGCCAGCGCGTTGGCCGACACATTTTATGATGCGCGTATGTTAGGGTTGAGCCTTGCCGACCCGTGGGTTTTACAAAAGTACCAAACCCTGCGGCGTGGCGATACCGCAATAATGGCCAGCACCACCCACGCCTTGGCACAGCTATTTTTCACCGCCCCAAAACTGGCAACAGCAGGGCTGGCAACAATGGGCGCGCTGGTCAAACGCCAACCCAATTTGGCAAAGTTTTTGCGCACCCAGGCCAATAATGGCAGCATAACCGCCCCGCGCCTGATGCGCCCGATGCACCTGACGCAACAACACCAATTTGGCGATGCACCCATTTTATAGAGCGTGGTTAATCGCTAATTTTACGCGCCTCTTCTGGCAACATTATCGGAATGCCATCGCGCACGGGATAGGCCAGCCCCGCCTGTTTAGAAATTAATTCTTGTCGGTCGCCATCATAGGTCAGCGGGGTTTTTGACACCGGGCATACCAGCATATCAAATAAGGCCAACAAATTTTGTTCTTGCGGGTTTTTTGCCGCCATTTTTGGTTGCTTATCTGATTTTTTAGCTGGCATATTATTGTAGCCTATTATCATTACTGCCGGCGGCACGTGCCATATCGGCCAACACCATTTCGGTCAGTGCAATTAAAATTTCGGCGCGTTGTGCCAAAGATTCGGCCTCCAACAAAGCTTGTTTTTCCTGTGGCCCATAGGGGCTTATCATAGATAGAGAATTAACCAATGCCTCATTGCCCGATTGTTCAATGGCTTCCCAATCGGCACTCATGCCGTTGCGGTCAAGATAATTACGCAACACCTCAATCAAGCCGTCACGATTAACATCTATCGCACCAACATCGGCAATTAAATCATCGCTAAAAGGGCGATAGTCAGGCTGGAGCTGTAAATAAGGCGTTGTGACTTCCAACATTTTCCCAACCCGAAACCGCGCAATGCCCGTAACATTTATCAAAAATCGCTCATCATCGCTTTGCGTAAAAGAGGTAATGCGCCCCAAACAACCAATTTGTTGCAAGCCGTCATCCTTATCAAAAGATGGCTGGATGATACCCATATAACGCCCGCGCCCGAACACATCTTCAACCAGTTGCAGATAAATTGGCTCAAATATATTGAGCGGCAACTGCCCACGCGGCAACAACAACCCACCCTCTAGCGGAAACACTGCAAGACTTTGTGGTAAATTATCTATATTAATATCGTGCTTTTTCTCTTTCATCTTATCCTTTGCTCATCTTTCGTGTTAGACATCTATCTTTTAGGCGCACCTCAAGCAAATAAAAGCGAAGAAAGTTTGCGCCGTGCCGCCACCACCGCTTCGTTCTGTGTGCCATAAGCGGCAAATAATTCAACCAGTTGATGGCGTGCCGCCTCATCATTCCAGCTTGGCGCATGCGCAACAATCTCTAACAGGCTATTCATTGCTTCGGTTTTGTGGTCGGTTGCGTGATAGGCCATCGCCAACTCAAACCGCGCTTGGTGATCACTTTCATTGGCCGCCACCCGCGCTTGCAAAGCGGCAATATCGGTGGAAATTGAAGCTGATTTTTGTGCCAAAGCCAGCGCGGCACGAGCGGCATCTAGGGCGGCATCATTTATATGGGGTGGCACCATCTCTAAAATTTGTTGTGCCGCCTCTAGCTGGCCAACACTAATTTGCGCCTGTGCCAAGCCCGCCAGCGCAATGATGTTTTCTGGCTCTTGTTGCAAAATTTGCCCATAGGCTTGGGCGGCACCAGCATAATCACCAGCCTGCGCCGCCATTTTAGCCGCCTCCAATATCTGTTCCAATGGTGAGGGCGGCAAACCGCCTTGCAAAAACCTATCAAGGCGGCTTTTAATTTCGCTTTCGGGCAACACGCCAACAAAGCTGTCCACGGGTCGCCCACCCATAAAAACAAACACCGCCGGAATTGATTGCACCTGTAATTGCTGAGAAACTTCTGGATGCTCATCAATATTCATTTTCGCCAGCCGCACCGCGCCGCCAGAATTTTGCGCCAGCCTTTCCAACACGGGGGTTAATTGCTTGCATGGCTCGCACCATGGTGCCCACAAATCAAGCAAGACAAGCTGGTGGTGCGAAGCATCAATCACCTCAGCAATAAAATTTTGGGTGGTGACATCAATGATGCTGGCCGCCCCAGCACCAGAGGGTAAATTGGCGGGGTTTTGCGCACCCATCGGACTCATCGGCGGCATCGGTTTATCGTGCGAATTTTCCATAGCTACTCTCTCACCATTATTTTACCTAACATGGGGTTTTTGTAAGCAAATGCCAAGCTATTTTTATTTACACGTCCAACCGCGTTAGCGGTTGGCGGCCCGTCCCAAGCGGCTGCGCATTATGTGAGTGAAGCGAACATAATTGACGCGGTAAAAGCACTTGCCGCCTTTGGCGGCTTAGTGCGCCTTCCGCCTCTGGCTTATTCGTTAAAACCATAAAGTTCAATTACAGATTTCCCCCCAGAATTTTTAATTTCTTTCGCTTCTAGCTCTTTGAGTGCATTTTTGATTGCAGGGGTCGGTCTCACAATGAAAAAAGTTCTGGCGGAATAAGCCCGCCAATATAGTGCTACGACTTCAACATTGCCTTTCTTAGAACGACACGCTTTCGCAAGACAATCGCACCAGTCTTTAATCTGTTCTGCATGACCATAATTCTTTTTACTGCGATGAGGGTGATGATAAAATATGCCGATGCGATTTGTGCGGTCATCTGGCTTAACCAGATTAACCACCTCCTGCAAGGTTATGTGTTTTTCGCTGTAGCTCGTATTCCTACACGGATTTTCTATCCCATTATCGGGGTCAGTAAAAATAATATCGCACTTTTTAGCTTCAATATATTTTTGCAATCGGCAAGACCATTCTTTTCGGAAGTTTGCTTTACCACGCCCTTTTTGCAATTTTTCATCAAAAAACACCGTATTTTTTAGTAATCCTGATGCTTTAATTGCTTCAACCGAGCGTGCAGACGGGTCATTACGGCAAATCAGCGCGCACAAAACATCAAACACATCTTCATCAAGACACCGCCATTTTTCGGGTGCATGCAAATAGCCTGTGTGAAGGCCATCCGATTTGCCATCTTCAGGCGTTAAATACCACGCCACGCCTAGTTTTTTGTTGGGTTCGGCCTTTATAATGGCTCTTAACAGCGCGTATTTGATATAATCGCCTATATCGCCGACATATTGGTCTTTCATAAAATTATTCCTCTTACCGCTTATGTTTTGCCCACAAATCGGGGCGGCGGGTGCGGGTGATATTTTCGGCTTGGGCGCGCCGCCACGCGGCAATTTTTTGATGGTCGCCAGAAGCAAGTATGTCGGGGATAGCCCGCCCCGCCCATATTTGCGGCCGCGTATAATGCGGATATTCCAGCAAATTATCGCCAAAACTTTCTTCATCTGCCGAAGCCGCATCGCCCATCACGCCCGGCAATAGGCGAATGGCGGCATCCAACACCACTTGCGCCGCCGCCTCGCCGCCTGAGACCACATAATCGCCAATGCTCACCTGTTCTATATTGCGCGTTTCATAAAATCGCTCATCCACCCCCTCAAAACGCGAGCAAAAAATCAACGCCCCCGCGCCATCGGCCAGTTGTTGCACACGGGCTTGGGTTAGCGGCGCACCGCGTGGACTCATGGCAAGGGCAGGCAAAGCGGGGTGCTTTTTTTGTGCTTCATCCAAAGCCGCCGCCGCCACATCGGCACGCAACACCATGCCCGCGCCACCGCCGGCTGGCGTGTCATCCACCTGCCGATGTTTGCCCAATCCAAAATCGCGCAAATCAACAATATCTAAAGCCCAAATGCCCTGCGCCAAAGCCTGCCCCGCCAAAGACTGCCCCAACAAACCTGGAAATGCCGAAGGCAACAGGCTTATCACTTGCGCTTGCCACACACTCATTTTTTGTCCTCTTTTTCATCTGGTATCACCAGCACCACATAGCCGCTTTCCATATCAATTTCTGGCACATGGGCTTTGGTGAATGGCACAAAATGGCCCTCACCATATCTGGTAATCTCTAACAAATCACCCGCGCCAAAATTATGCACACCAATAATTTCGCCAAGCGATTGGCCATCTGCGGTGCGCGCACACAACCCGATTAAATCGGCATGATAAAACG
>JBPCVS010000110.1:0-3146 GCA_051010295.1 Parvibaculales bacterium
TATCGCCATCATCATGTCATTCATCATCACCGAAGACACATATAAATCAATGATTCGCATCTGGCCATCAGCGCGCAACGGCAAGTCAATGTTATATTTATTAAGGCTTACCATTTCGCGCAAACAGCGTTCAACCGCATCAATCACTGGGCTACCAAATGGCAAAAGCTGGCTGAGTGTTCGTTGCTTGAGAGTCTTTAGGCTGGTGCGAAAAAATTCTTGCGCGGCAAAATTCGCATAGCTGATGCCCCAATCAGGCGCGATGGCCAACACAGGTTGTGGCAACGCATCCAATATAATTTGCTCATTCACAAAGCTGGTAGCAACAGGTTGCACGCTCATGCCACATCCTTTAGCGGCTCAGATGGGGATTTGTACCATAAATTATACATATCATAAAGAGCCGCCAACACAGCTTGCGAATTATCCAACCGACAAATATAAGCGCGTAATGCTTTTGCTTTTTCTTGGGCATTTGCATAAGTCGCGCACTGGTCATCAATAAAGCCCGCCAAATGTTTACGCGCCACCCGCACACCAAGCACCCCTTCATCAGGCGCGTTCTTATCATAGGCATAATGGGCTAATGTCGCCTGATACCAATCTGCCACCAGCCGCCATTTTTCATCGCCTGATGGCTCATCTGGCCACGCACCGCTTGCAAGATAATGATTGATTTGACTGGCCAGCCATGGCCGCCCAATGGCGGCGCGGCCAATCATCACACCAGCCGCACCACAAGCCGCCAAAGCCGCTTGCGCACTTGCACCATCAACAATATCGCCATTGGCAATAATTGGCACATTCACCGCCTCAACCACTGGGCGAATAGCCGCCCAATCCGCTTGCCCTTTATAAAATTGACAGCGCGTGCGCCCATGCACCGTGATAAGCTGCACCCCTAATTTTTCGGCAAGAATGGCCAGTTGCACCGCATTGAGATTATTTTCATCCCACCCTAAGCGCATTTTTAAGGTTACTGGGCGGGTGCTTCCAGCAAGGGTAGCGGCAATAATATCCTCCGCTAAGGCTAGGTCACGCATCAAAGCCGCCCCCGACAGGCCACCAGTAACGCGCCGCGATGGACAGCCCATATTAATATCAATAATATCCACCCCTGCGGCACAAGCCAGTTTCGCGCCCTCATACATCCATTGTGGGTTACGCCCCGCCAACTGCATGACAAAAGGCGACAAGCCCGCCCCTTCAGCGCGGCGCAAAGCATCGGGACACGCCTGTGCCAACTGCTCACACGCCACCATTTCCGACACCACCGTCACACCGCCTATATCGGTTACAGCGCGGCGAAACGGCAAATCCGTCACGCCTGACATTGGTGCCAAAAAAACGCGCCCCGCCAGCTTTATATCACCGATATTTATATCATCAGCAGAAATGGTCATTTTATAAGCAAACTTTCTCAAAATACGTATATGCCTAAAATACAGGCAATTATAGCACAAGATACTATAAAACAAACTGAAAATAACCCACACATCGCACAATAAGGCGATATACAAGCGGATAGGGGTGCGATAGTTTGCCATTATGAAAAATGTAACCACTTGCGGATTGATTGTTGCGGCTGGGCGTGGCCAACGCGCCAAAAGTCGCCATGCCGATATACCAAAGCAATATCAAATGATGCCAGATATAAGAGGCGACATGGTGCTAACGCGCACATTGTCCGCTTTTGTGGAACATTCGGCTATAGATGCCGTGCTGGTGGTGATGCACCCCGATGATAGCGCGCTTTATGAAAAGGCCATTGCGACCATAGACAGCGACAAATTGCTTGCGCCTGTGGTGGGTGGCGACACCCGCCAACATTCGGTTTTGCATGGGCTGGCGGCATTGGCAAAAATCGCGCCCAAACAGGTGCTTATTCATGATGCGGCACGGCCTTTTGTGCAGGCCGCCCTCATCCAGCGATGTTTGACAGGGTTGGGCTCGGCGGCGGGGGCGATTCCCGCTGTGGCGGTAACAGACACCTTAAAACAAGCCGATAATGGCCAGATTATTGACACCATTTCTCGCGATGGCTTGTGGCAAGCGCAAACCCCGCAGGCGTTTCACTATCAGGCAATTTATGCGGCCTATCAAAAAGCGCAGCCCATATTGGACAGCTTGACCGATGATGCCGCAGTGGCGGAATTTTCGGGGCTGGCTTTGGCATTGGTGGCGGGCGATGCGGCCAATATCAAACTCACCCATAGCGCGGATTTCGCGCCGCTACAAAATATGCCCCCGCAAAATATGCCCCCCCCAAATATGTTTGCGCCGCGCACGGGCTCTGGCTTTGATGTGCATGGTTTTGGTGCGGTGGGCAGTGCCGAACATATTCTCTTAGGCGGGGTAAAAATTGCCTATGACCGCGCCTTGCTTGGCCATTCCGATGCCGATGCCGCACTGCATGCGCTCACCGATGCGCTGTTGGGTGCGCTGGCGATGGGCGATATTGGCGAGCATTTTCCGCCCAATGAGGCCGCCAATAAAAACCGCGATTCAGCCGAATTTTTGCGTCATGCGGTTGATTTGGCGGCGCAAGCGGGCGCGAAAATCACCCATGCCGACCTCACCATTATTTGCGAAACGCCAAAAATAACCCCGCACAAAGCCGCTATGCGCGCCCGCATCGCCCAACTATTGGAAGTGTCGCAAAAGGCAATATCGGTGAAGGCCACCACCACCGAAGGGTTGGGTTTTGTGGGGCGCGGCGAAGGGCTGGCCGCCCAAGCCGTGCTTACCCTGCTTATGCCGCCCAACAATGAGAGCGCGGAAAATGATTAAATTGGCAAAATTACCACCGCATCTGCGGTTTTTCGCGCCCGCCGCGCTGGTTGCCAGCTTTGGCGGTTGTGGTTTGTTGCGCCCTGCGCCCGGCACTTGGGGCGCATTGGCCGCCACGCTTTTGGGCTGGGTGATTGCCAGCTTTGGCGGTGCGCTGGGTTTATTATGCGCCGCCGCTCTGGCTTATATTATCGGCTTATGGGCAACGCATATTTGGCTGGCTGGTGACAAAGATAAGGACAAAGACCCCGCCTCTATTGTGATTGACGAGGTGGCAGGCCAATGGCTAACACTGGCCGCCGCACCGCTCACCTTATCAGGATTTGCGCTGGGCTTTATATTGTTTCGGCTATTTG
>JBPCVS010000111.1:0-9777 GCA_051010295.1 Parvibaculales bacterium
CATTTTGCAAAAACCACGCCACCGCGCCATCATCGGCCAGTTTTTGCGCCTCAACCTCAAGCTGCAAATCAGCAGGCCGCACAAATTCGGTTTGGCTCATCGGAATACCCCCGATAATTTGCGCCAGGTATTCGCCAAATAAAACCGCCACTAAAGCTGGCACGGCTGCTTGTTGATTTTGCGGTGTCCGTCCTTTCGCCCGCCTCTTTCCCCAGTGCGCCACCGCATCTAGGGCAAAAATTGTCGTTTCCAGCCACGCATAGCCATGTGCCGCATGTTGATTATCTTGCAATGCGGCCGCATCGGGGGTTTGCGCCGCCAATTTTGTATGCGCAGCATCACGATACAAAAAAGCCGCCGCCACTGCCGCCTCCGCTTTTTCTATAATATCCATAATATCTCCCTCAATATCTTTGGTCTCAGCCTATGCCCACAATGCCCTCATCAACCAGCTTGCTGAATTGTTGCGCGCTTAATCCTAGCATATCCAGCATAATTTCTTCGCTATCCGCACCCAAAGCGGGGGCCGCACGCGGCTTGTTGCGTGTCTGCTGTGGAATGGTGGCGGCCGCGCCCGGTATAGGATAATGCATGCCGCTTACATTTTTCATTGTCTCAAAAATCGGATTTTCGGTCACTAAATCAGGCGATTGCACGGCTTCATGCAGGGTTTGAAACAGCCCCCAACAGCCGCCCGCCTTATCCAAAGCTTGGGTAAGGGGCGCAAATTCCATCCGTGCCACTTTGGGCGCAACCAGCGCGTGAATGGCTTCGCGATGGGCAAAACGCACCCCTTCCGACTCCGACAAATCCGCCCCCAGCCGCGTTTCCAGCGCGGTAATTTCTGCCGCCATATCCAGCACCTCCACCAAAGCCCGCCATTGCCGCGCCGTCAACGCCATAATAATCAGCCGCTTGCCATCAGCCGTTACAAAATCGCGGCCATACGCGCCATAGACATCATTGCCATAGCGCGGGCGGCTTTGGCCGCTTTGCAATGTTTCGGCCACCATGCCCAAATGCGCCAAAGAGCTCATCGCAAAATCGGATAGCGGCAAGCGAATCTCCTGCCCCGCGCCGCTTTGTTGGCGGTGATAGACCGCGCTCATAATGGCAAAAGCGGCATAAGCACCCGTCAATAAATCCCATGCCGGCAACACATGATTGACTGGCTGGTCGCCCAAAGCCTCTGGTCCTGTCATATAAGGCAAGCCCACCGCGCTATTGACGGTATAATCCAATGCCGAGCCACCATCAGCGCGCCCCATAACCCGCACCGTAATTTGGTCGGCGCGGTGTTTGGCCAATGCCGTATGCGACAAAAAACCTTTTTCTGGATAATTGGTTAGCAAGATACCGCAATTTTCGCCCGATGCAGTGGCCAGTGCCACCATAAGCTCGCGCCCTTTCGGGCTGGTAATATCAAGGGCAACAGATTTTTTGCCCTTATTCAGCCCTTCCCAATAAAAACTGTCATTATTTTTTGACACTGGCCAACGGCGAAAATCTGGCCCGCCGCCAATTTGGTCAATACGAATAATCTCCGCGCCCAGCTGCGATAAATATAATCCAGCACTCGGTGCGGCAACAAAAGAAGAACATTCAATCACGCGCAACCCCGTCAAAATATTATACATGCTATACTCTCCCCAAATGTGCTTAATTTGCAAAAAAAATGCTATTATACCCTATAAAATTATAAAAAGACTGGCTTTTGCTTTTTTCTGGCCTATGTTATGCTTGTGTTGTATTAGACACATAATTATATTTTAGAAGATAATGGAGAAACAAATGGTCACAGGAACAGTAAAATGGTTTGATGCCAAAAAGGGCTTTGGCTTCATCGCCCCAGACGAGGGCGAGGCTGATTGTTTCGTGCATATTACGGCAGTCCAAGAATCGGGTCATAAAGTATTGCTTGAAAATCAGCGTGTCACCTATGATATGGTGGAAGGACGCAATGGGCGTATGGTTGCATCAAACATCAAATTGCTTGATGAGCCACCAGCCGCACCAGAAGCACAATCCGATGATGCAGATGATTTAGACGAACCTGACGAATAAGCAAATTATGGGCAAATGGGTGCGTTGGTGAAAAAAGTAGAAATTTATACAACCCCTATTTGCCCCTATTGCCATGCCGCAAAGAGCTTGCTGGACAGCAAGCAAATTGCCTATGTCGAAATTGAGGTCGGGATGGATACCCAACGCCGCCAACAAATGGAGGTGCGCGCTGGTGGGCAATCAACTGTGCCACAAATTTTTATTGCTGATAAACATATTGGCGGTTGCACCGAGCTTTACGCGCTTGATGAAAATGGCCAGCTTGACACTTTATTATCATAATAAGGCTTATGATACGCACTAGCTACGCGGTAAATCAGTGTGATTTTGCCGCTCTAAACACAAAATAATGCCAATACCAATCATAAAAGTTAACAGCGAGGTGCCGCCATGCGAAATAAATGGCAAGGGCAAGCCGACAACAGGTGCCATGCCTGTTACCATTGCCAAATTGACGGCCAGATAAACAAATAATGAAAAACCAATGCCCAATGTAACCAGCCGCGAAAAAGGGTTTCGCATAATGGTGGCAATCCGAAAAATCATAAATAATATGGCGACAAAAACTAAAAATAGGAAAAAGCACCCAACAAAGCCAAATTCTTCGGCAAAAATAGTAAAGATGAAATCAGTATGTTTTTCGGGCAAAAAATTAAGACGGCTTTGGGTGCCTTCACCAAAACCTTTGCCCAAAAACCCGCCTGAACCGATACCAATTTTTGACTGGATAATATGATAGCCCGCCCCCGATGGGTCGCGTTCGGGGTTGAGAAACACCAACACACGGTCTTTTTGATAATCGCGTAATTGTTGCCAAACAACCGGAATGGCGGCAATGGCAAGCCCACCGCCAATGGCAAAATAACGCCAATTAACACCTGCTAGAAATAAAACGCCCAACCCTGTGATAATTAAAACAATGGAGGTGCCAAGATCGGGCTGTTGAAAAATCAATAAAGCGGGCAGCCCAATCAACAAAATTGGCACAATCAAAAAATAGGAGAGCGATACATCATCCTGATGCACATTTTGATAATAACGCGCCAAAGCCAACACCAATGTCAGTTTCATAAATTCAGATGGTTGCAGGCGCACAACACCAAAATCTAGCCAACGTTGCGCGCCCATGCCTGTTTCGCCAAATAATGCGACCACTAATAATAAAATCAAAATGACACCATAGGCTAGATAAGCCACATTAAATAGGGTGCGCAAATCAATCGCTGCCACCGCCAACATAATGCCCAAGCCGAGCAATAACCGCATGCCATGTCGCCACGCCCATGGGGAAATGTCGCTATCAGCGACCGAATATAAAACGGCAATGCCGACTAAGCCCAACAACAACACGCCGCCCACTAACGGCCAATAAATATCGCGCCAAAACTGCCAGAAAAAAACATCGCGTTGTTGCCCAAAATGTAAAAAACTCATCCCGCCCCTCCAGCATCTTGTTGTGGTGAAACCTCAACATGGGCTTCATCATCTTCTGGCAAAATAGCAGGCGGATTGCGCAAAAGTTGCACCATCACATCACGCGCTATCGGGGCCGCCACCTGCGCGCCGCCGCCACCATGTTCAATAACAACCGCAATGGCATAGCGCGGTTTATTGTGCGGTGCATAACCGACAAATAGCGAATGGTCGCGCAAATGCCAGTCCAGCTCTTCATTAGGAATAATGCCTGCTCCGCGCTCTGCCAGCGAAATGCGGCGCACCTGCACGGTGCCCGTTTTGCCCGCCATACGCGCCCCTTTTATCAGCAAGCTAGAGCTATAGGCAGTGCCATCGGGCTGATTAACCACCGCATAAAGTGCGTTTTTAATCAGCTCCATATTTTTGGGCGATAATCCCAAATTTTGCGGCGGCACGGCTGGCACCATGTGCGTAACGCGGGGGGTGATTTTTCTGCCGCCATTGGCCAAAGCCGCTATCATGCAGGTTAATTGCAGTGGTGTGGCCAACAAATAGCCCTGCCCGATGCCCGTAATCACCGTCTCGCCAGACCGCCATGCCGTTTCATAATTGGCGCGTTTCCAGTCTCGGCTTGGCACAATGCCAGTTTTTTCGCCCCTGACCTGCAATCCAGTTAATGCGCCAAGCCCGAATTTTTTAGCCATTTTCTCCAAATTATCAATGCCTGTGCGCAACGCCAATTCATAGAAAAAACTATCGCAAGATTGGGCAACAGCCTGCACCAAACCAAGTTGGCCATGCCCTTCAGGTCGCCAGCAATGATAAACTTCATTGCCATAATCAAACTGCCCTGTGCAGTTGACCGTAAAACTCTCATCAATAATGCCATTTTCTAAAGCCGCAAGCATCACCAGCATTTTGAAAGTGGAGCCGGGCGCATATAGCCCCCGCAACGCTTTATTCATCAAGGGCTTGCGCTCATGGCCAAGCATATTATTCCAATCACGCGCATCAATGCCGCGTATCATTTTATTTGGGTCAAAGGAGGGGGTGGAAATCATGGCCAGAATATCACCATTTTGCACATCCATCACCACCAGAGAACCGCTATGCCCACGTAGGCTTTTGCGCGAAAAAGATTGAAGCGGTGCGTGGAGTGTGAGGGTTATATCGCGTCCCGGCCGACTATTATCAGAAGCCAGCTCGCGCACCGTGCGGCCAAAAGCATTGACCTCAAGGCGGCGCAAACCCGCCTTGCCGCGCAATTCCACCTCATAAAGTTTCTCAATGCCAGTGCGCCCCACCGCATCGGCAGAGATATTGCCATATTCGCGCAAATCAGCCCGCGTTTTTGCCCCAACATAGCCAATCAGATGCGCGGTATCTTCGCCATAATGATAGATGCGTTGCTCGCCTACACGCGCAAACACACCGCGCAAAAAAGGCAGTTGTAAATTCAACCGCGCAAATTTTTGCCAATCAATATTCTTGGCCACTGTGACGGCACGAAAAGGCGGACTACGGCGAATACGATACTCAATATCGCGCCGTTGCGCCTCCGATAATTCTAGCAAAATAACCAAATTTTCAATGGTTTGTTCAATATCATCAGCCTGTTCAGGAATAATATCAACCATCAGCTTGCGGTCATTTGCGGCCAGCACACGGCCAGCGCGGTCAAGAATACGCCCCCGTGCGGCCGCCACTGGGCGCACATTTACCCGATTGGCTTCGGCCAGTGTTTCATATTTATCGGCTTGCGCCACTTGTAGCTGGTAGAGCCGCCCCAACAACAAACCCATCACCCCCGCTTGCGCGCCCATTATCAACGCACTGCGGCGGGTAAAAACATTGCTATCACTTTCATATCTGCCCTTATCCATAGTGTCGCTCACCCGATTAGCTTCTGCCATCTGTGCCAAAAATCTGTTTCAACACCATTACCACAATCGGATAAATCAGCGCAGTAATAATGGTTGAGCCAAAACCAGCAATGCCTGCGGGGGGCAGGCTGTCTATAGATAGCCCCAACAAATAAGCCAGCAAAAAGATGCCAAAACACAATGCCGCAAACACACCCCAGTCGCTATACTCGCCTGCACCAGCAATAAATTGCCTTTGCGAATAGGCCAATGCATAAAACAAGCTAAACAAAAACCCCCAAAAACCCAATGGTGTAACACTCAGCAAATCTTTCAACAAACCGAGCAACAAAATAACAATCGGCGTGCTTTCGCGTTCATTAAAAACGGCCATATAAAAAATCGGTATCAAAAACAGCATAGGCGCAACATTAATACCGATAATGTCAGAGGTGGGGGCGCAATCTAGCAACAGCAGCAAAACAACCATCACAGTAAGCGAAAATCTGCCATAAATGGCAGGGCGCGTATATGATGAAAATATCGTCATTGGTGCTTGCCGAGATTGAGTAAAACGCCATTTTGCACATCGGGCGGGGTTTCCAACTCACTGGACAGCACAATCCGCACATAATTTAGCCGTTGAAAATCTTCTTGCAAATTAACCAATAAATTGCCGTTACTATCATAATGCACCGTGCCAATGGGCAAGCCGACAGGAATTGAACCGCCATCGCCAGAAGTAACCAGCAAATCACCCTCTTTTAGGGTTATGTCACGCGGCAAAAAATCTAATGTAGGGCGCGCATCATTGCGCCCAGTAAGAATACCCCGCACATCACTGGCCAGCGCAACCACAGGAATTTTACTGCTAAAATCGGTAAGCAACAAAATGCGGCTTGAGGTGCGGCCGACCGATACCACGCGCCCAACAAGCCCATTATTGCCCAACACCGCTTGGCCTTCCATCACGCCCGCCCCGCGCCCCGTATTGGCCAAAATAGAATGTGTAAAAGGCCCGCTTATATCGGCCACCACCCGCGCCGAAGTCATTTTCAAATTAGGTTCATCGGGCAAAGATAAAAGTTTTTGATAGCGGTTGAGCAAAAGCTGGGTGCGCTGAAATTCATCAAGTCGGTGTTTTAGGGCGCGGTTTTCAATTTCTAGCAAAGCAGCACGTTTGCGCAAATCTAACATAGCGGAAATGCCATCACGCGCCGCACCAATTTTGCGAAACGGATAGGCCATGACATCAATGCCCGGGGCGATGAAATCAAATATATTTTGGCGCGCACGTTCAATGCGTGGGTCGCCATGTGGCACCAGAAACAACAAAATAAGCGCGATGACGACACAAATGGCCGACACACCGGCCACACTCACAAAGCGCGTATCGCTTCTTTTTGAACCGATTCCCGCCACTTTTGGCTTTCACCTCCATAATTATATGGCCAAATTATCTGCACTCAATAGGCAGCCGACAAAACATGTTTCAATGTTTTAATATGCTCCAACGCCCGCCCTGTTCCAAGCGCGACACATGAAAGTGCTTCATCAGCAATAGACACCGGCAAGCCCGTTGCCTCGCGCAAATAAGAATCTAGATTGTGCAACAAACCACCACCGCCGGTCATCACAATCCCTTTGTCAACAATATCAGCCGCCAGTTCTGGCGGGGTGGCCTCTAGTGCCACTTTAACCGCTTCAACAATGGCATTGACAGGTTCAGACAGGCTTTCGGCAATTTCGCGTTGCGAGATTTCTACCTCGCGTGGCACACCATTCATTAAATCGCGGCCTTTAATTTTGACAATTTTGCCTTTTTCACCCGGTGGCAACATGGCCGACCCAACCTCTTTTTTGATGCGTTCAGCACTCGATTCGCCCAGCAATAAATTATGATTGCGGCGAATATAGGCGATAATCGCCTCGTCCATTTTGTCGCCACCCACCCGCACTGAGCGCGAATATACAATGCCACCCAATGACAGCACAGCCACTTCGGTTGTGCCGCCGCCAATATCAACCACCATAGACCCTGTTGGCTCGGTAACAGGCAAGCCCGCCCCGATAGCAGCAGCCATTGGCTCTTCAATCAGAAACACACGGCGCGCACCAGCAGACATGGCACTTTCTTGAATGGCGCGGCGTTCTACTGCCGTTGCACCCGATGGCACACACACAACAATTTGCGGATTAGCAAAGCTACGCCGATTATGCACTTTGCGGATGAAATGTTTAATCATCTCCTCAGTGACATCAAAATCAGCAATCACGCCATCGCGCATAGGGCGAATGGCTTTAATGTTGCCGGGTGTGCGCCCTAGCATCATTTTTGCTTCGTCACCAACCGCTAACACACGCGGGCGGCCATTATTGTCAAAAATTGCCACGACAGATGGTTCATTCAGCACAATGCCACGTCCCTTTACATAAACCAACGTGTTGGCTGTGCCGAGGTCAATCGCCATATCAGCCGAAAACATTGCTAGCAGACTGTTAAACATTTTGTGTCCTTTTCCTCATATATCCCATTTATTATACCATATCAGGCCGACATGGAATCGGGGGCATGTTTTTCTCTTTTGACAACAAGCTTATTGAGCGCGCTTACATAAGCCCGCGCCGAGGCCACCAATGTGTCGGTGTCAATGCCCCGTCCAATAACTGTTTTGCCATTTTCTTCCAGCCGCACACTCACCTCAGCTTGCGCATCGGTGCCTTGCGTAACGGCATGCACTTGATAAAGTTGCAACACGGCATCATGTGGAAACAGGGCTTTGATAGCGTTAAAAGTGGCATCAACTGGCCCGTCGCCAGTGCTTTCCACCTCCACAATTTCGCCATCAATTTCCAATTCCAACATCGCCTGTTGTGGCCCTTGCGATCCGGCAATCACCCGCAAAGACACCACTTTAACCATATTAGACGCATTGGCCATTTCATCATCAACCAGTGCAATAATATCATCATCAAAGACTTGTTTTTTGCGGTCAGCCAAATCCTTAAAGCGCACAAAAGCCTCTTGCAGTTGATTATCCGCCAATTCATAGCCCAAATCTTTCACCTTTTCGCGGAACGCATGGCGACCAGAATGTTTGCCCATCACCAGCGAAGTTTGCGAAATGCCAACACTTTCGGGAGTCATAATTTCATAAGTCTGGTTATTTTTTAACATACCATCTTGGTGAATACCGCTTTCATGGGCAAAGGCGTTTTGGCCAACAATCGCCTTATTATATTGCACTGGAAAAGCGGTGATAGACGACACTAATTTAGAAGCCCGCGCCAACATTGTTGTATCAATTTGCGTCCATTGGGGCATCAAATCATTACGCACATTTATCGCCATAACAATTTCTTCCAATGCCGCATTGCCAGCGCGTTCGCCAATGCCGTTAATTGTACATTCCACTTGGCGCGCACCCGCCTGCGCCCCAGACAAAGAATTAGCCACTGCTAAGCCCAAATCATTATGGCAATGGGTGGATATAACGGCTTTGTCTATATTCACCACGCGCTCGCGCAACATGGTAACAATGTCAAAATATTCTTGCGGTATAGAATAGCCAACCGTATCAGGGATATTGATGGTTGTCGCCCCTGCTTTGATGGCTGTTTCTATTGTCGCGCACAAAAAATCGCGGTCAGTGCGGGTTGCGTCTTCTGGCGACCATTCCACATCATCGGTATATTTACGCGCATGAGAAACCGAAAAAGCAATGGCTTCTAACACCGCATCGGGCTCCATTTGTAATTTGTGCTTCATATGCACAGGGCTGGTGGAAATGAAAGTATGGATACGCGGCTTTTTGGCATGTTTTAACGCCTCACCAGCGCGGTCAATATCTTTCGCCCCGGCCCGTGCCAGCCCGCATATTGTAGCATTTTCTACCATTTTAGCGATTTCCGAAACAGCTTCAAAATCGCCATTAGAGGCAATGGGAAAGCCCGCCTCAATAATATCAACCCCCATCGCATCAAGCAGTTCGGCAATTTGCAATTTTTCTTCCAAATTCATAGAAGCCCCAGGCGACTGCTCGCCATCGCGTAAAGTGGTATCAAAAATATAAATGCGGTCGCTCGGTTTGCCCGCTTGTCCGCCCATTTTATGAGTCTGCGTCATTGTTTCATCCTATCTTTCTGCCAATAATGGCGTTGCTGTGTCGTCCCTAATCTATCCCCTGAGAATGCGCTGTGCATCAGTTCTCAGGGGCTTATAAGGCGTAGGATGGTTAGAGCGACAAATGCACGATTAAAAAACACACGCGAAGCAACACCACCCGAAAGGGTGTTTGCATTTTTTCGCGAAAAATCTTTCTGCATCATATCACAACCTCAATATGCGTGGATTTATCCACACACTATAACCCTGTTTAATCAAGGAAAACAACTATGGCAAGTAGTTTTAATGAGAAAAGAACAAACGACCAAC
>JBPCVS010000112.1:0-7233 GCA_051010295.1 Parvibaculales bacterium
AAGCTTTCAATCAGGTCATAATGTGTTTCGCTGAGAATTTGTTTTATTTGTAATACAAGTTTTTCATAACACACCACATCATCAATTTTTTCTGGTTGGGCGGTTGCATTTTCCAGCACCGCGACATCCAAATTGATGGTTAAATCTTGTGGGTTGGCGCGTTCATGGGCATAAATTCCAACCCGCGCTGGCAGGGTGAGGTTTTGGATAAAGACCTGCCGCAAGCCGCGTGTCGCAGTGGCATAAGAGGCAGAATTATCGGGGCTTTGTTGGTTCATATCATTCTTCCACTTGGGTTACATCGGGGGTTTGCCATGCAATATGTTGGCCACCATCAACGGTGAGGGTTTGGCCAGTCACGCTTTGTGCTGATAATAAATAGCGCACCGCACGTGCAATGTCATCTAGTGATGCGCCATGTTGCAAAGGCACAAGCCCCGCCTGTTTGTCAAAAGCCGCTTGGCTTTGGCGTGGGTTGGGCAGGGTTGGGCCGGGCGCGATGGCATTGACGCGAATATGTTTATCGGCCAAAGCCTGCGCAAAGCTGGTGGTTAGCCCATGCAGGGCATATTTTGACACAGTGTAACTTAAAAAATCGGGGGTGAGCCGCATTACGCGTTGGTCGGTGAGGTTGATAATGCATCCATCTTGTGCGTTTTCTTTATTGGCTTTTCTCCAGTGCGGTTGCCAGTGTGGTTGATTGGCAAAATCGCGCATCAATAAAGCGGGTGCGCGCAAATTGATATTGAGATGTGCATTCCAGCTTTCAATCGTAAAATTTTCTGGCGTGTCATGTTCAAAAAGCGAGGCATTATTTATAAGCGCGCTTATCGCGCCCAATTTTTTGCTGGCACGGTCTATCATCTGCGCCACTGCGGTTGCGTCGGCTAAATCGGCTTGCAGAGGAAACACCCCGCCATGCCCTTTAATTTGTTCAATTTCTGCCGCTAATGCGTTGGCGGCCTGTGCCGATTGGCTATAATGGAGTGCCACCGCCCAGCCATCTTTGGCCAGTGCCCGCGCCAAATGCGCGCCAATGCGCTTGCCTGCCCCGGTAATCAGGGCGGTTTTTGGATTATCTGGTTGGCTTAATTGGGTCATGCACTCATTTATTAGCAGAAAAATCAGAATAACCGCTAACCAAATTTTAACCCTCTGCACATTATTTTTGCCATTGCGTTAATTATAGTTTTGGAGAGTATGATGTGTAAGTTGCGTTTTTTGAGTGTATTGCTAGTTTTTGCCTGTGCGCCGATGATGGCCGAAGCGAATGAACAAAATAATGTGCAAAATTTTGCCCCCGATGCCTATATTTATGGCGCGGCTGGCACAGCGCGTTATGATGTTAACCCCCAGACGCTTGCCCATTATGGCGATGCGGCCGATGCAAGCGATGTGGTGATTGCTGGCGGTTTTGGCTTGCGGTTAAATAGTGCGTGGCAGCTGGAATTGGGTATCACCGATATTGGCACACCTTACAAACAAAAACGCTATTGGCCACAACCAGAGGGCAATATGGCCACCCAGCAGGGGCAAACATTGGCGCACGAAATTTCAATGCAACGGCAATTTCAGCCCAATATGATGATGCCGATACATATAACAGCGCGGCTTGGCTGGGCGATGATTGATTCGGAAACAGGCGATTATGCGGCACCTTTTTGGGGCTTTGGTGGGCAATTTAACCCCCTCCGAGTGGAGTATAGACGTTATAGATTTGACGATTTTTCGGCAAATGTGGTGTTATTTAGCTATATCTATGATTTTTAGTTCATAAAAGTGTGGCAATGCTTATCAGAATCGGCTAGAACATCGTATGCACAATATAACTAAACAGGGGTATGAGATGCGGACTATCAATAATTTTTGGCGGCAAGCTTTAACTGTCGCTATCAGTGCCATTATGTTTTCTGGGGTTTTTGCCATTGCAAACACGGCTGTTCAGGCTGGTGGAGAAATGGAAAAAGCCGAAAATATGAGGTCATCTATGATGGATGATTCCCGCATGGAGCGGCGAATGAGACAAAATAGAGAGTCTTCAGAACGGTCAAACATGATGGATGATTCTATGGAAAACATGATTAAGACCTATTTATTTGGTAGTCTTGGTCAGGCAAAATACGATCTTAAACAATCAGATATTGACCCAGCGACTGGTGCTGTGCCCGGTCTTAGTGCCGATGATGATGACATCGTCTTTCGGGGTGGTTTGGGCTATATGTTAAGCGACACATTATCTGCCGAGATTGCTATTGCCGACCTTGGGTCGCCAGTTAATGTCGAAAATCCAGCAGGTGTTATTACGGCTCAAGTTGATTTGGAATATGACCAAGCTTTTGAAGTCAGCTTTGTCAACCAATTTGATATTGGACGTGGCAATATGCGCCCGATAGCTCGTTTGGGCGTTATCAAACTTGATGGCGACAAAAATGACGAGACTGATATTGTAGTGGGTGTCGGTCTGCAATCGGGTCGTTTTCGTGTTGAACTTCAACGGTATAACATCAACCCAGAACCTGTTGATGCCGTGTTCTTCAGCTATATGTTGCCATTCTCTCTGAAATAGAGGCAAAAATTAGGGTTAGGCGCGAGGGCTTATATTAAGGTCCTTTGCGCTTTCTCCCGCCTCTTTTTACGCTTTTACGCGCCTGCACAGGTGGCATCGGCTTTTTGCCGCTTGCTTGCGCCACTTGTGCGTCCACTTCTGATTGCCGTGCAAATGGGTCATTAGCCACTGCCAATTCGGTTTGTTGCAAGCGGTTAATCTCATCGCGCAAGCGGGCTGCCGTTTCAAATTCCAAATCATTGGCGGCTTCTTGCATTTGGGTTTGTAGCCCGTCAATATGGTTTTGCAGATTATTGCCCAAAAATGGGGTTTGTTCTTCGGCCATTGCATCTTGTATGCCATAGGGCGCATAGGGTGTTGGTGCCATATTTTCGTGTTGCTCAACCTGCCTGTGCAAAATATCGGCCACATTTTTTTGGATACTCTTGGGCGAAATGCCGTGTTTTTTATTATGCGCGATTTGCTTGTCGCGACGGCGATTGGTTTCGGCCAAAGCGCGCTCTAGCGAGCCTGTCATGCGGTCGGCATAAAGCAGCACCCGCCCTTCGGCATTGCGGGCGGCGCGGCCAATGGTTTGCACCAGCGAGGTTTCCGAACGCAAAAACCCCTCCTTGTCGGCATCCAGAATCGCCACCAAAGAACATTCGGGAATATCCAACCCTTCGCGCAGTAAATTGATACCAACCAAAGTGTCAAAAGTGCCAAGCCGTAAATCACGGATAATTTCAATGCGTTCCAATGTGTCAATATCAGAGTGCATATAGCGCACACGCAGCCCTTGTTCGTGCATATATTCGGCCAAATCTTCGGCCATTTTTTTGGTTAATGCCGTCACCAGCACGCGCTGGTTGCGTTTGGCCATTTCGCGACATTCGGCGATTAAATCATCAACCTGCGTGGCCACAGGGCGCACCTCGCAAATTGGATCAACCAGTCCAGTTGGGCGAATCACCTGCTCAATAAACGCGCCTTGCGTGCGCTCCATCTCCCATGTGCCGGGCGTGGCCGATACATGAATCGTCTGTGGCCGCATAAAATCCCATTCCTCAAATTTCATAGGCCGATTATCAACACATGAAGGCAGGCGAAAGCCATGTTCAGCCAAAGTGGATTTGCGTTTGAAATCGCCGCGAAACATACCGCCAATTTGCGGCACAGTCACATGGCTTTCATCGGTAAATACCAGCGCGTTTTCAGGCAGATATTCAAACAAGGTGGGCGGTGGCTCGCCGGGGTTGCGGTCGGTCAAATAGCGCGAATAATTTTCAATGCCAGCGCAAGAGCCAGTGGCCGCCAGCATCTCAATATCAAAATGGGTGCGTTGCTCCAGCCTTTGCGCCTCTAGCAAATGCCCCGCCGCTTCAAATTCTTTCAGCCGCGTTTTCAGCTCGGTTTTTATCTCCCGCATGGCGCGCTGCAAAATCGGGCGCGGCGTTACATAATGCGAATTGGCATAAATGCGGACGCGCTCCAATTTGTTGGTGGTTTCGCCCGTCAATGGGTCAAATTCGGTTATCGCGTCAATCTCGTCACCAAATAGCGCGATGCGCCATGCGCGGGCATCATAATGGGCGGGAAACACATCAATAATATCGCCACGCACCCGAAAATCGCCACGTGCAAAGCTTATATCATTGCGGCTATATTGCAGCTCCACCAAATCTCTGAGTAATTGCTGGCGGCCGCGTTCCATGCCAGTTGTCAGCTCTAACGTCATATTGCTATAGCTTTCTACCGAGCCAATGCCATAAATGCACGACACCGAGGCAACAATCACCACATCATCGCGCTCTAGCAAAGCGCGTGTGGCCGAATGGCGCATCCGCGCAATCTGCTCATTAATGTTGCTCTCTTTTTCAATATAAGTATCGGTGCGCGGCACATAGGCTTCGGGCTGATAATAATCATAATAGGAGACAAAATACTCAACCGCATTATTGGGAAAAAAACTTTTGAACTCACCATAAAGTTGGGCGGCCAGTGTTTTATTAGGCGCGAGAATAAGCGCGGGACGTTGGGTATGTTGGATAATCTGCGCCATAGTGAAGGTTTTGCCAGAGCCCGTTACGCCCAGCAAAACTTGGTCGCGCTCTTGCG
The DNA here is from genome assembly GCA_051010295.1 of Parvibaculales bacterium. Taxonomy (GTDB): domain Bacteria; phylum Pseudomonadota; class Alphaproteobacteria; order RS24; family RS24; genus JBPCVS01. The sequence goes on from JBPCVS010000112.1 coordinate 4,664, forward strand.
CTTTCACGCCCGCCAATAATGCTTTAATGGCCTGCGGCTGGTCGCCCGCCGGGGCAAATTCCGAGACAAACTCAAACGCTCGCCCGCCTTCGGTTTTTTCTGGCCGTTGGGCGCGTTCTGGCACAAATTCTCTTAGCCTGTCTTCATTGAGGCCCGGCTCAATAATGGGCGGCAATGTGCCACGCCCAGTAAGGCTTTGTTGTTCGTGCGACATGGCGCGATTATACCCCAACCGCGCCGCAAAAGTCACCTATTTAGGTTTGCGCCTTTGTCGCACCCAATAAAGCGCGTAATCCAGCCAGCGCGCCGCCCATAATGCCACATAAAACGCCAGCCCGATAATGCACAAATAAATAATGGTAGAGACGGCAGAAAGTGAAATATCGCTAAACATCAATTTGATAATGGTGGTAAGATATTATAAAAAAGTTAATTGGAGATTTTAATGTCATCTTTTTTGTCTGACTCTTTGGCGCGGGTGCAGCCCTCTGCGACTATTGCGGTGAGCGATAAGGCGCGGCAATTACGCGCCTCTGGGCGCGATATAATCGGGCTGTCGGCAGGCGAGCCCGATTTTGACACGCCAGATAACATTAAAAAAGCCGCCATTGCTGCCATAGAGCGCGGCGAAACCAAATATACCGCGCTCACTGGCATTGATGAGTTGAAACAGGCCATTTGCGCTAAATTCAAGCGCGATAATGGGCTGGACTACACCCCGCTACAATGTTTTGTTGCGCCCGGTGGCAAATCGGTGATTTATGATGCGATGATGGCGACGCTCAACCCGGGCGATGAGGTGATTATTCCCGCGCCCTATTGGGTGAGCTATCCCGATATTGTCAATTTGGCAGGTGGCACGCCAGTTATTGTGGAAACCCAAGCCGAACATGGCTTCAAGCTTACGCCCGAAACTTTGCAGGCCGCCATCAGCGACAAAACCAAATGGTTTTTCTTTAATTCGCCATGCAATCCATCGGGCGCAAGCTATAGCGCGGAAGAATTGAAAAAGCTAACCGATGTGCTGGTGCAGCACAAAAATATCTGGGTGCTGACCGACGATATATATGAGCATCTGATTTATGATGATTTTGTATTTGCCACGCCAGCGCAAGTGGAGCCGCAACTTTTTGAGCGCACTTTAACGATGAATGGTGTGTCCAAAGCCTATTGCATGACGGGCTGGCGCATTGGCTATTGCGCGGGGCCAGAGCCATTGATTAAAGCGATGAGCAAAATTCAATCGCAATCAACTTCCAATCCCACCTCAATTAGTCAATGGGCGGCGGTGGAGGCACTCAACGGCACACAGAGCTTTATTGCCGTGCATAATGTCGCCTTTAAGCGGCGGCGCGATTTGGTGGTGGAGATGCTCAACCAAGCCGAGGGGATTGACTGCATCAAACCCAAAGGCGCGTTTTATGTCTATCCATCTTGTGCAGGGTGCATTGGCAAAACCGCGCCCGATGGCACAGTGATTGAAAATGATGAGGCTTTTGCAACCGCTTTGTTGGAGGCCGAAGGCGTGGCCGTTGTGCATGGCGCGGCCTTTGGGCTGTCGCCATTTTTTCGAGTGTCATACGCCACCTCAGACGAAAAACTAACGCAAGCCTGCCAACGCATCCAACGCTTCTGTGCCGCCTTGAAGTGAGTGTGTGGGTGTGGGTGGTGTAATTGGTTTTTATTGCCCCGAAAGAAAATCCGTATATATTGATTTTGCAGGGGGTTCGTTTCCCAAGGCTGGGTTGCACGACTCCTGCCTCTTATTTTCTGACAATACCTTTTCCTCTTAGGTCTTTTGCGAACCTCTTATTTGGTGTGTTTTTTGGATGATTGGTTAGCGTTTGTGGTATTAATAATGTGCAGTTGACTAAATCAACAGAATCATTCTAACCTTTCTTTGAAAAGATAGAAAATTTAATTGATGGGACGACATTATGGCACGTGGAAAGAATAAAGAAGTTACGAGCAAAAAAGTGGCTTCTGCAGCAGGCAGGGTTTTGAGTAATCCAAGGTCAAGTAAAGATGCCAAATCAGTTGCCGCTTCTGCGTTAACCCAGCATCCAAACAAAAGAAAAAAATAATGCCCCCAGTGCTTTTGCTCTGTTTTGAAATAAGTTTCTATGTCATACACCCATTAGTAAAATTTTAGCACATCAAGATGGGAGAAAAATAATGCGCATGTTAACATTATTACTCTTTGCGTCTTTTGTTGTGGCGTGTGGTGCGAATAAAACCGTTTCTCAATCCTCACAAACTAATGATGATACTGGCGTAATAGCTTCTAAGCCGTCAGGCGAGGGTAGGATTGACGAAACTACTTTCACAGCCCCGATTGCTAAAATTTGGTTTGAGCAATATAAAGCTTTTGACAGAAAAGCGAAAGAGGCAAGCAAGCAACTTTTGAAAGGTAAGACTATGAAAGCTGCCCAAGCGAACGCTCAGGCGGCACTTGTGAAAGCGATTGAGGCTCAAGAAAAATATGATACAGATTTGAGAGACCATGAGCAAGCACTGGCGCGGGATGCCCACAGAGTTGGGGCTGAGGGAATAAAAAAATAAGGGTAAGC
>JBPCVS010000113.1:0-14241 GCA_051010295.1 Parvibaculales bacterium
TGGCCGCAGTGCCGTTCATTTTCCAGTTGCCCACCACAATAGGTTTGGGGGGTGCAGGTGTTTTGGCCATCATGTCGTCTCCATTTATTGCTATTTATATCTCTATTTTATCTGTGCTTTTGCCGAAAGCCAACCCACACCTTGCCGTGTGTGCAACAGCACTCTATGATACCGCCAATTATAGGCTATTTGACAGAAAGATATTATGCTTAAAACTTTGCGAAAAACAGCAGGCGGCATTGTCGGCTTTATTATCATCGGGTTTCTTATTGTGGCTTTTGGGCTGTGGGGCTTTGCCGACACATTTACAGGCATGGGACAAAGTGAACTGGCACAAGTGGGCAATACTGAAATTAACCGCGATGAATTTAATGCCCGATTAGGGCAAGAAATAACCATACTCAGCCGCCAATTAGGTGAACCAATCACCTTACAACAAGCGCGGGTGCTGGGCGTTGATAAACAAATTATCGCCAGCATGACGGGCAATGCCGCATTGGTTAATCTGACCGATGATATTGGGCTGGCCTATGGCGATGCGGCCATTGCACAAACAATTATTGAAGATGCCAATTTTCAAGGCCCCTCTGGCACATTTGACGCGCCAACTTTTCGTGATGTATTGCGGCGTAATGGCCTAACTGAAAATATGTTTGTTACTGACCAAAGATTGTTTCATACCCGCCGCCAATTTCTAAACGCCTCGCTAGAGCATGCCCAGATGCCGCGCAAATTGGTAGAAAGATTATTTACCCATTTTTTAGAACGCCGCATTGCGCGTTATGCAATTTTGACATTAGATGAAATTGACGAAGTGGGCGAACCAACCCAAGCTGAGCTAGAAAATTTTTACAATGCCACGCAGTTACGTTTTTCCGAACCTGAGCGGCGCACGGCACAGATTTTGATTGTGACCCCTGAGCGTTTTTCTGAAACCATCACCATTGATGCGGCTGATTTGCGCGCCGAATATGAAGCAAGCATTGGCGAATTTATTGAGCCAGAACAACGCGCCATTGACCAGCTAGTGCTGGCGGACGACAGCCTTGCCGACAAAATACGCACAATGATTGTGCAAGGCAAAAGCTTTGCTGAAATTGCCACCACTGCTGGCCAAACATTAGAAAACACCAATCTTGGAACGATTGGCCGCGATGATTTTATCTCTGCAGATTTGGCACAACGCGCCTTTGCGATGGAAAAAGGCGCGGTGAGCGACATTATTGAAGGCCCGCTTGGTTTTGTGGTTTTGCGGGTGCGCGACATTAAGCCAGAAATCCGCAAAACTCTGGCACAAGTAAGCGATATTTTGCGTGATCGGCTGGCCTATCAACAAGCCATTGAAGATATGATTGCCTTTTCCGAGACAGTGGAAGATGACCGTGCCGCCGGCGTGTCTTTGCAAGAAATCGCGCAACGTTTTGACCTTGATATTTTTGAAATAGACGGCATTGACCGCGATGGCCGCATGGCCAATGGCAAATTTGTGCCATTGGCGGTGCGCTATAATAATTTGCCAGAGACTATTTTTGAGGCTTTGCCAGAAGATAATTTGCCGATGGAAGAAATGGGCGATGGCGCGCTGATTTGGATAGAATTAAAAGGCGTTGACAAAAGCCATGTGCGGCCTCTTATTGAAGTGGAAAAAGAAGCTGTCGCCCAATGGAAAGCCAATGAGCAGAGCAAATTGTTGCAAGCAATGGCCGCGCATCTGGTGACCACTGGCAATCGGCAAGGCTTTGCCGCCATTACCAAATTGCTCAATCGTGACCCGCTCACCTCCGAACCCATGACGCGGCAAGTCAATAATGAAACTTTTTCAGAAGAAGCCGTGCACAAATTATTTAGCCTAAAAAAGGATAAATTTACTTTCGCACCGATTGGTTTCGGCACCGAGCTGATTGTTTTGCAAGCCAAAGATATTATTCGGCCAGAAATTAAAGATGGCGAGGCGCGGGATTTGATTTTTGGCGGCGAATTGCGCAAATATCGCACCGATTTAATCGTGCAATTTGTAGATGGCTTGAAGCAACATTATGGCACCCATATCAATCAGGCCGCTTTGGAACAGGCGTTAAACGCCTTGCGCTATTAAGCCTCCACTAAATAATGAGTTTTTGAACCAATGATAAGCCACCCCACCCAAGCCGATTTTACAAAAATCTATGAGGCCGACCAAGCGCAATTAGTCTGGCACGAAATGGTGGCGGATTTGGAAACCCCTGTGGCGGCCTATATGAAACTGGCCGACACCGAACCCTACGCTTTTTTGTTGGAGTCAGTTGAAGATGGCGATATTACAGGCCGCTATTCAATGATTGGTTTAGCCCCCGATTTGATTTTTCGCACCACCCAAGGCAAGGCCGAGATTAACCGACATTATGCCGAAGGCGGCCTTGATTTTGAGCCAATAGATGCCGCCCCGCTTGATGCGTTGCGACAATTATTGGCGCAAACCCGCTTGCCCATGCCAGAAAATATGCCACCTATGGCGGCTGGCATATTTGGCTATATGTCTTACGATATGGTGCGCTATATGGAGCGCGTGCCTAACAATAATCCCGACACATTAAAACTGCCCGAATGTCTGTTTATCCGCCCAACCCTCATCGCGGTATTTGACAAAATAAGCCATAATATTCGGCTGGTGACTCCGGTTTATCCAACAAGCGATAAAAAAGCAGGGCAAGCCTATGCAGACGCAGTGGAGCGGCTGGCACTGGGCGCGCACAGGCTGGCCGCCGCCCTGCCTGATGAGCCTGTAACTGAAGTTAAATCAGGCACACCCCAATCAAATATAAGCCAGCAAGATTATTTTGATATGGTGGCACGCGCCCGTGATTATATCATTGATGGCGATGTTTTTCAGGTGGTGCTAAGTCAACGTTTTTCTATGCCATTCACCCTGCCGCCTTTTAGCCTGTATCGTGCTTTGCGGCGCGTCAATCCATCGCCCTATCTGTTTTATTTGAAAATGGATGATTTTTCTATTATTGGCTCAAGCCCCGAAGTGTTGGTGGGGGTGAAAGACCGCATTACCAATATCCGCCCGATAGCTGGCACCCGCAAACGCGGCGCAAATGCGGCAGAAGACGAAAAAATCGGTGCCGATTTGCTGGCTGATGAAAAAGAACGCGCCGAACATTTAATGCTGTTGGATTTGGGACGCAATGATGTGGGGCGCGTGAGTGAAATTGGTTCGGTGCAGGTGAATGAGGCTTTTAACTTACAAAAAACCTCGCATCTCATCCATATTGTGTCGGATGTAACAGGCAAATTATTGCCCGACCTTGATGAAATTGACGCGCTGGTAGCAGGGTTTCCTGCTGGCACAGTTTCTGGCGCACCCAAAATTCGCGCTATGGAAATTATTGACGAATTAGAACAAATGCAACGCGGCATTTATGCTGGCTGTGTTGGGTATTTTTCGGCCAATGGCGATATGGACACCTGCATTGCCCTGCGCACAGGTGTAATTAAAAATGAAATTTTATATGTGCAAGCAGGCGGCGGCGTGGTGTATGATAGCACCCCGCAATATGAATATGATGAAACAGTCAATAAAGCTGCCGCGCTATTTCGTGCCGCCAATGAAGCACTGGAGCAAGCGCAAAAAAGGAGCAATCGTTGACCATGCTGACGCTGATTGATAATTATGACAGCTTCACCTTTAATTTGGTGCAATTTTTGGGCGATTTAGGCGCGACATGTCGGGTTATTCGCAATGATGCCGCCAGCATTGAAGAGGTGTTAGGCGATGTGCCACAAGCCCTTATTTTGTCGCCCGGCCCATGCGACCCCGACCGCGCAGGCATGTGCGTTGAATTAGTTAAAGCCGCACCGCCAGAATTGCCGATTTTTGGTGTGTGCCTAGGGCATCAATGTATCGCGCAAGCCTATGGTGCAAAAATTATTCATGCCGACAAAATTATGCATGGCAAATTAAGTCGGATAAAACATGACAAGACGGGGTTATTTGCTGGCTTGGAAGATTGTAATGTAACGCGCTATCATTCGCTGGTTGTTGAGGCCACAACTTTGCCTGCTTGTTTGCACATAACCGCCCGCACCGATGATGGTGTCATTATGGGCATTAAACATGAAACGCGCCCTATTTATGGTGTACAATTTCATCCCGAAAGCATTGCATCGCAAGGTGGGCATCGCCTGTTGGCAAATTTTTTACAAACTGCAGGGATAGAATCTAAAGAAATAAAAACCGACCAGCATTTGGTATTGAATTAAAATAATGAGGAAAAATAATGGAAAATCTTAAACCTATATTGGCGTTGCTTGCTGAAGGACGCGATTTGTCAACCAGCGAAGCATCACGCGCCTTTGAAACAATTTTGCAAGGCGAAGCGAGTGATGGCCAAATTGGTGCTTTTTTGACAGCGATACGCCTCAAAGGTGAAACAGTGGAAGAAATTGCTGCTGGTGCGGCCGTGATGCGGCGCAATGCAATCACCGTCAAAGCCCCCGTGCATACGCTTGACACATGCGGCACAGGGGGCGATGCAAGTGGTAGCTATAATATCTCCACCGCCGCCGCTCTGGTGGTTGCCGCCTGCGGTGTGCATGTTGCCAAACATGGCAACCGTGCTTTGAGTTCGCAATCAGGCTCTTCCGATGTGTTGCAAAAGCTGGGTGTGCAGATTGACCTCACCCCCACCGCCATTAGCACCTGCATTGAGGAAACTGGCATCGGTTTTATGTTTGCACCCGCCCATCATTCGGCCATGCGCCATGTGGGGCCAGTGCGTGCCGAGCTTGGCTTTCGCACCATATTTAACCTGCTTGGCCCCTTGTCTAACCCGGCCGATGTGAATAGGCAATTAATTGGCGTTTTTGGCGAACAATGGGTTGAGCCATTGGCGCATGTTCTACACAAGCTGGGGTCAGAACGCGCTTGGGTGGTGCATGGCTCTGATGGGCTAGACGAGCTGACCACAACTGGGCCAAGCAAAGTGGCGGAATTGCGCAAAAATGAGGTGAAAGTGTTTGAGGTCAAGCCAGAAGATGTTGGCCTGCCACGCGCCAATGCGGAAGATTTGGTGGGCGGCAGCCCCGACACCAATGCCGCCGCTCTAAAAGAATTGCTTGATGGCGTGGCTTCGCCCTATCGTGATATTGTTATTCTCAACGCCGCCGCCGCGCTTTATGTAACCAATAAGGTGAAAAATTTGAGCGATGGCGCGGATATGGCAGGTTTGGCCATTGATGATGGCGGAGCGCGCAAAGTCTTGGCACGATTGGTAGAAACCAGCAATCGGCTGGCCGCCGAAGCCGCAAAATCATGACACAAAAAAATATTCTGGCGCATATCACCGCTTATAAGCTGGAAGAAATTGCCGCCGCCAAAACTGCGCGTCCCTATGCCGATATAGTGCAAGCGGCAAAAACCGCCAAACCGCCACGCGGCTTTTATGATGCGTTGCACCGCCAGAGGCAAACTGAAAAACCTGCCCTGATTGCCGAAATTAAAAAAGCCAGCCCATCAAAAGGCCTTATCCGTGCCGATTTTAATCCAGCACAATTAGCCCGTGCTTATGCCGAAGGCGGCGCAACCTGTTTGTCGGTGCTAACTGATGCGCCATCTTTTTGTGGCAAGCTAGAAGATTTGCGCACCGCCCACGAAGCTTGTTCTTTGCCTATTTTGCGCAAGGATTTTATGTTTGATATTTATCAGGTGGCCGAAGCACGATGTTGGGGCGCGGACGCAATTTTGCTTATTATGGCCGCCATTAGCGACACACAGGCGCGTGAGCTGGCCGATGCCGCCGCGCAGCTTGATATGGATGTTGTGTTTGAAATTCACAATATAGAAGAGCTGAAACGCGCCCGCTCCCTTAAACCAGCTTTGCTTGGTATCAATAATCGCAATTTGACAAGTTTTGAAACTGATTTGCGCGTCACGCACCAATTATCGCGGCAAGTGCCGCCAGAGGCGTTGCTGATTAGCGAAAGTGGCATTGCCACGCCTGACGATATACGCAAGCTGATGGCGGATGGCGTGGCGGCTTTTTTAGTAGGCGAAAGCCTGATGCGGCAAAATGATGTGCGGCTGGCCACGCAACAGCTACTCAATTTATAATGTGTGCAAATTTAACTTGCTAAAAAAAGCGAATAAAACTAGAACAAAAGAGTTAGCGATTCGTTCTAGGGGAAGGTATGAGGTTATGCTCACAAAAAAACAATTTGAACTTTTGCTTTTTATAAATGAACGTTTGAAAGAAACGGGCATTTCGCCCAGCTTTGACGAAATGAAAGAAGCCCTTAATTTGCGTTCCAAATCAGGGATTCATCGGCTGATTACGGCATTGGAAGAACGGGGTTTTATAAAACGCCTGCCGCACCGCGCCCGTGCGCTAGAAATTGTTAAACTGCCTGATACGATGGCAAGCTCTTTGGCGGCCCCTTTGCGCACCACCAAAAGCACCAACCTAAATACCACGCGGCCAAATCAAAACATCGCCACGCCCAGCAATAATAATCAAGCCGCTTCTGATGATAAAGCCATCAGCCTATCCGTGATGGGGCGCATTGCGGCTGGCACCCCGATTGAGGCTTTACAAGAAGAAGTCAACCAAGTTTCTGTGCCAGTGGAGATGTTGCGCTCTGGTGAACATTACGCATTAGAAGTGCATGGCGATTCAATGATTGAAGCTGGCATTTTTGATGGCGACACGGCAATTATTCAAAGCGGCGCAACAGCCGAAAATGGTGAAATTGTTGTCGCTTTGGTAGAAGGCCACGAAGCCACCTTAAAACGCCTGCGCCGCAAAGGTGAGATGATTGCGCTAGAAGCCTCTAATCCTGCGCATGAAACACGCATTTTCCGTGCCGACCAAGTGCGCGTGCAAGGCCGTTTAGTTGGCCTCATCCGCAAATATTGATTTAATTATATGAAAGAGTTGGTGGCATGCAACATTTACGAGAATACATCAGCCACTATGAGAATCATCTTGACAAGGCGACTGCAAAGGCAACCGTCCTTGGTGCTGGTGGGCAGGTTCGCGCATCAACATCTAATCTTGTTGAATCACTTGCAGAGTTAATTTGGACAACTGAAACAAACGGCAGTGTGCGCGTGGATACATATACCATAAGTAACCCACAGGGTGATACATTGGATTTTTCTGTTGATAAGCATTGTTATAGTGTGAACGGAGAATTAAAACTGATACTTGAATGTAAGGCGTATCTTGATAGGTGCTATTTGTTGCGGGCAGACCATGATATGGAGATGATAAAAACCTCGCTTGGGAAAAAAAATAGAGATGTAAAATTTGCGATTCTGGCCTTAGAAACTGCTGTTTCTGAAAATGCACTTAAGTTTTATTTGGGGCGTGATAACATTGATGATATATTTTTTCTGCTTGACGGAAAGCGTGTGTCAAGCAAGCCAATATGGAAAACAGAATATCGCAAACAAATAAATAAACAACTTTTGTCTGAGGTGGTGAGTTATGTCCAACAACTCAAATAGGATTGAATTATTGTGTGGTGATTGCATTGATGCACTTTCTGGGGTTGGCGAAAATAGCGTTGATTTAGTGCTGACGGATTTTCCTTACGGATGCTTGAACCCGCGTAATGAGTGGGATAAAGTGCCAGAACTCGCGGAGGTTTGGAAAGCACTGGAAAGGGTAGCAAAGCCAAACGCGGCTATTATTTCAACCGCAAAACAGCCCTTCACCTCGCATTTAATAATCAGCAATGTGGACGATTTTAGGTATGTTTTGGTTTGGGAAAAATCTAAAGCCACAGGCTATTTGAATGCCAAAAAAATGCCGCTTGTTGCCCATGAGGACATCGTTGTTTTTTACAAAAAGATGCCAACCTATAATCCTCAAATGACAAATGGGAAACCATATAATAAAGGGACGGCTGTTAGGGATACAGAATGTTATGCACTTCAGAAAAAAGCGATTGAGGTGAAAAATGCAACGGGTGAAAGATACCCGCGCAGTGTGCAGTATTTTAGGACTGCTGAAAGCGAGGGCAAACTACATCCAACCCAAAAACCGCTTGCTTTATTTTCTTGGCTGATGAACACCTACTCAAATGAAGGCGATGTTGTGCTTGACCCATTTATGGGAAGCGGCACGACTGGGTGCGCCGCGTTTGAAAACACACGTAGCTTTATAGGAATAGAGAAAGAAAAAAAATATTTTGATATAGCGAGACAGAGAATTGGAGAACTGCAAAATGACCTATATAAAACCAATGTGAGGCAGAGTGGCAAAATGGTATCCGCGCCCTAATGCTTCGTCATAATTCCTTTAATGTGCTTCCCATAAGCGGCGCACTGGCAAGCCCAGTGTAACAATTTTTAGTGCGCCATTTTCTTCAAAAACCAGCGCATGACCGCGCCGTAGCAAATTTCTATCAATCAACACCGCCTGACAGGAGCGCGTGGCTTTTATAAAAGGAGCCAACACAATATCAGCTTTGGTGCAGGCGGTAATTAAATCATTTGTATCGCGGGTCGGCACAAAACCAAGCAGATAGCCATTTTTGAGGGACACAAATAATGTGGACGCGCATGGCGCATCACCGCAATCAGATAGAGCAGGTTGAGCGACAGTTTCGGCATAACCAAGCTGGCGCAACCAGATTCGCAATTCATATTGTTGTCCTTTCTGGCGCAAAATGCGCGGCTGACCCGCTTCGTCTCGCACCAAAATAAGCCGCGCATTATCGCTGATATGAAGAACAGCTTTTGGCGCATGCCCAAGCCCCATAAAGCTTGCAATCATCAGGCCGACACCTAACACCATAACGCGGCCACGCGCTAAACAAATAATTGACAAGCCAATCAGAAAAAGCGGCAGCACCCAAAAAGGCGAAGCCGCCACCCGCCAAACGGCATGGCTGTCGCTCGTCAGATAGGCGGCAATGTCAATGACCGATTGAATCCCCTGCCCCATCAACCAAACAGGTATGCCACCGATTGCAAACATAATGTCAAAAATAGAGGCAAAAGCCATTGGCATAATAACAAAACCAAATATCGGCATGGCCAGCATATTGGCGGCCAGACCATATAGCCCAACTTGCTGAAAATGCACCAATGCCAAAAAGCCTGTAACACTGCCCGCCACAAGGCTGGTGGCGAACAGGCCAAAACTATAAAGCCCGATGCGGCGCAAAATTTTCATAAGGCGGCTGCGGCTACCAATAGACAGGCTTCCAAGTGCAAAAAACGGCAATTCGTGCCGCCTTTCATATAGCGCGATAAGCGACATAACAGCCGCAAAAGACATTTGAAAACCCGCCTGCATAATGGCGTGGGGCTGAATAAGCAAAACAATAATCGCCGCCCAGCCAACATTGCGCAAAGTAAGCGCAGGGCGGCCAATCATCAACGCGATAAACATGAAAGAAATCATAATGAAAGCGCGTTGGGTGGCATAGCTTGAACCAGAAAGCGCGAGATAAATAATAGCCGCCAGCAACGCAAAGCCCGCACTGATGGCGCGGATATTATAACGTTGCACCAAATATGGCCAACAAGCAGCCAGCAAACGAATAATAAAAAACACCGAGCCAGCAAACAACACCATGTGCAAGCCAGATATGGCAAGCATGTGCGCCAACCCACTATCACGAAATAAATTGCGAATATAGGTGGGGATATTGCCGCGTATGCCAGTGACCAAAGCGGCCGCCACGCCATCAACCGGCGGGTTGAGGTTTTTGAGAAAATAATCAGCCACCGTCAATCGCAGACGCGCCAGCCGTGCCGCCATTGGCAATTTGTCGGGGCAAAAGACGGTTTTTATTTCGGATATAAAGCCCGTGCCACGCCGACCGCTCAAAAAATCGCGCAATCGCGAATCATAACCACCAACATTCAAAGGCTGTGAAACGCGCTCAACCCGCGCCGCCAATGTAGCAACACAACCGGGCAATAATTGTGTCGCGCTTGCCCGCGATCCATATAAGCGTAATTTGTAAGGCTTTTCAGTAATATGGCTATCAGAATGGGCAACAGCAATATCCACCAATCCACCCCTTATGCGCGGCTCAGACCAAATTATAGTGCCCTTAAATATCTGCAATTTTGGATAAGTCGGAAAATCGGGTGAAGCATAATTTTGGGCGGCAATAAAAACAGCCATCGCCGCCCAGATGAACCCGCCAAACACCGCCATCAATAAATAGGCTATTTGTGGAATCCAGCCATATCTCTTGTAAAAATAAGCCAAGATACCTGCCATGATGCCCAATGACACAAGCAGCAAAACCCACACAAAAAGCGGTGGCTCAAATGGTAAAGCAAAATAGCTGGCCATAGAAATAGCCAGCACTACGGCAAAACGCGCAACCATCTCATACCTCTCCCTTTTTTATTTTTGGCTTCGCCTATTCGCGACAGCTTAAAAATATGCTATCATTGGCAATCTGCCGCATAGTGATTTTAACGATATTGAGGATAAATAGCCAAGTGTCCAGTGACACAAAAATTGTGACCCGCTTCGCGCCTTCACCAAGCGGATTTTTGCATATTGGCGGGGCGCGCACGGCTTTGTTTAATTGGGCATTTGCGCGTCATTATGGTGGCCAATTTTTGCTCCGCATTGAAGATACTGACCGCAAACGCTCTACCGATGAGGCCATTGCCGCCATTTTAGATGGCATGGATTGGCTGGGCTTAGAATACGATAATACGCCGATTTATCAGCATAAAAACACCGCCCGCCATACCGAGATTGCCAAAAAATTGCTGGCCAGCGGCCACGCTTATAAATGCTACTGCACACCGCAAGAGCTGGAGGCCATGCGCGAGGCCGCCCGTGCCGCCAATCAACCCGTGCGCTATGATGGCCGATGCCGCAATCGCACTGATACGCCACCAGATACAGATTTTGTTGTGCGTTTCAAAGCTCCACAAACTGGCCACATTATCATTGATGACAAGGTGCAAGGCGCGGTGCGTTTTGCCAATGACCAAATGGACGACCTCATCTTGTTGCGCTCCGATGGCACGCCGACCTATATGTTGTCGGTGGTGGTTGATGATTATGATATGGGCATCAGCCATATTATTCGCGGTGATGACCACCTCACCAATGCCGCCCGCCAAGCACAAATATATGAAGCATTGGGCTGGCCGTTGCCAATTTTTGCCCATATTCCGCTTATTCATGGGGCAGATGGCGCAAAATTATCCAAGCGACATGGTGCCCTAGGCGTGGCGGCCTATCGTGAAATGGGCTATTTGCCGTCTGCCATGCGTAATTATTTAGCGCGATTGGGCTGGAGTCATGGCAATGATGAGATATTTGCCACCCAACAATTTATTGATTGGTTCGGGCTGGAAGCCATTGGCCGCGCCCCTGCGCGTTTTGATATTGAAAAACTTAATCATGTGAACGCACAACATATCAGCATGAGCGATGATGATGAATTGGTTGATATTGTGGTGGAGCAAGACCCTGCGCTGGAATCTATGCGCGACAAATTGCGGCTGGCTATGCCGAATTTGAAAAGCCGTGCGAAAAAATTAGGCGAATTGAATGATAGAGTGGATTTTTTGAACTTCACCCGCCCTTTGCAAATTGAAGAAAAAGCCGCTAAACTGCTCACTGATGAAACCCGCCAAAAATTAGCCGACCTATTGCCCACTTTGGAAAAACTGGACAGTTGGACGGCAGAGGAAATTGAAACCGCAATAAGAGATTTTCTGGCGGCCAATGACCTAAAAATGGGGGACATTGCACCAGCTTTGCGCGCCGCCCTTACTGGCAAAACGCAATCGGTAGGGGTATTTCTTAATTTAGCACTGCTCCAAAAAAGCGAAGCACTGGCGCGTATCACAGACCAATTGGGCTGATAAGTTGGAGAAAACAAGTATAATGTGCTAAAAGGTATCAAAAATTTGAAAAGGAAAGATAATTATGACTTCACAAGCCAACAATAAAGCGCAACTCAACACCCCCAAAACTGACTTTGATTTTGATATTTTATCGGGGTCTGTTGGCCCCGATGCGGTTGATTTTTCTTCGCTTTATGGCCGTTCTGGGCAATTTTCTTATGACCCGGGCTTCACTTCTACAGCAAGCTGTCAATCTTCCATAACCTATATTGACGGCGAAGAAGGCACACTTTTGCATCGCGGCTATTCAATTGAGCAACTGGCAGAAAAAGGCAATTTTGTTGAGACCTGTTATTTATTGCTCAATGGTGAATTGCCAAATAGTGCAGAGCTGAAAGAGTTTCAGACCGCCATCACGCGCCACACCATGTTGCACGAACAGATGAATCGCCTATTTCTTGGCTTTCGGCGCGATGCCCATCCAATGGCCATTATGGTTGGTGTGGTGGGGGCGTTATCGGCTTTCTATCATGATAGCACCGATATTAATGAGCCCGAACAACGCAAAATTGCCAGTCGCCGCCTGATTGCCAAAATTCCAACCATTGCGGCAATGGCCTATAAATACTCGCTTGGCCAGCCTTTTGTATATCCGCGCAATGACCTTGATTATGCGACAAATTTTCTGCATATGTGTTTTTCTGTGCCATGCGAAGAAATGGTTGTAAGCCCAGTTTTGGCACGTGCTATGGACCGCATTTTCATTTTACACGCCGACCATGAACAAAATGCCTCAACAGCAACCGTGCGGCTGGCGGGTTCGTCAGGTGCCAATCCTTTTGCCTGCATTGCCGCAGGCATTGCTTGTTTATGGGGGCCATCACATGGCGGCGCAAATGAGGCCGCACTCAATATGCTGGCCGAGATTGGCTCAACCAAAAACATACCCGAATTTATTGCCCGTGCCAAAGACAAGGACGACCCATTCCGACTGATGGGTTTTGGCCACCGCGTTTATAAAAATTATGACCCACGTGCGCGGGTTATACAAAAAACCTGCCACGAAGTGCTGGCTGAACTTGGCATCAAAGACGACCCATTGCTTGATGTGGCGATGGAATTGGAGAATATCGCCCTCAATGATGAATATTTTGTTGAGAAAAAACTCTATCCTAATATCGATTTTTATTCGGGCATCACGCTTAAGGCGATGGGTTTTCCAACCACCATGTTCACCGCTTTATTTGCGCTTGCGCGCACGGTTGGCTGGGTGGCACAATGGAATGAAATGGTGGAAGATCCAAGCCAACGCATTGGCCGTCCACGCCAGATTTATGTGGGCGCAACACAACGCGATTATGTTCCAATCAATAAACGTTAAAATTTAACCCAAATGCGACAATATTATCCGTGCAACTTGGTCTGCCTGCGCGCCGCCAGCAGATTGAAGTGCGCCGCCAGCAGATTCAAGTGCGCCGTGTAATGGCTGCAAATTATCGCGCATATTTTTGTTGATTATGTCATCAGTTAATAAGGTGCGAAGCGCGGGTAAAATATGCTGAGGCGTGCAACGTTCTTGCAAAAATTCTGGCATTATGGGTGCGTCCAAAATAAGATTGGGCAACAAAACCGAAGGTATTTTCATACCACGCGCAATAAAGCTGCTTATCAGACCCACCTTATAGGCCCCCACACTGGGCACCCCCGCCAAACCCAACTCTAAAGTGGCCGTGCCAGAAGCACAAAGTGCAGCACGTGCCGCCGCATAAGCCGCCCATCGCTCAGCTTCATCTTGCACAAAAATTGGCGCAAGCGGCAAAGCAGAAAATTGTGCCGCCGCCGCGTTTTTCACCCTATCAGCAAGATGCGGCACTAAGGGCATCACAATTTGCAAGTCAGGCATATCATGGCGGAGAGCGGCCACAACTTTGCCAAATATCGGCAATAATGTCCGTATCTCACTTGCGCGGCTGCCCGGCAATAGCAATAAAATTGGCTGCTTATCCAAGCCATGTAATTGGCGAAAATCTGGCAGAGATTCAAAATGCTTAAAACGATGTGCCAGTGGATGACCCACAAAATAACAAGGCGGCCCATCACAAGCAGCAAATATATCTGGTTCAAAAGGCCACAAGGCCAGCACCGCATCAAAAAACTGCCGCATCTTTTTGCCGCGCCCGCGCCGCCACGCCCATATTTGCGGCGCGACATAGCAAATTGTAACAATATCGGGGTTGCGCGCTTTCACGCGCTTGGCCACCCGATGGTTAAATTCGGGGCTATCAATCAACACCATAATATCGGGTTTTTGCGCCAGCGCATATTGCACAGTCTGGTCAAGCCGCTTCAACAAAAATGGCAAGCGCGGCAAAATCGCACCCAGCCCCATCACCGCAATATCGCGCATTGGAAAAATA
>JBPCVS010000114.1:0-7483 GCA_051010295.1 Parvibaculales bacterium
GATAATTTGAGTGCGCCAAGCGGATAGACCCCGCGCCTAAAATTGCCCACTGGCACGCAAATTGTGCTGGCGGCTTGGGACAAATCAAGCCATTGGCGGTGGCCATTACACGCCAATATAACCCCAAAAGCGGGGCGCGATTTTGTAAAATTGAGACGGATATAATGCGGACAGCCAGCAAAATAATAAGGCGCAACCTGCACTCCGACACGCAACCCCTGCAAATTACGGACGTTGGCAATAAGCGATAACATCACAATCAAAAACAAAAAAATAACGGCTAGCAAAATAAAATTATTCTGCACCTTATAGCCCATGCCAAAACCCGCCAGCACCAAAAACCCCATATAAAAGCCATGCCGATTGGGCAAGATAAAGATATTATTTTGCCGAATTTCCCAAATGCCATTGCGCCACCCCTGCTTGTGCCGCGCATATCGTTTATGCGCGATATGCTGGCTCAAACGTTCACCTAGGTTCAGTCTTGGTATTTTTACGGCTCTCATGGAACTGGTACCTCGCGCATAATTTCGTTAATCAGCGCATCGCTCCCGCCCATGCGGTGTTGCAAGCCCGCAACAATGACAGCTTGAATATCTTCTGGCACACAAAAATCGCGTTGCTCAATCATGGCATAAGCTTGCGCCAGCCCTTTAATCTGAATGAGGGCGCGCACTGAAAGCGTGGACATGCCGCCAGCCCGCAAGCGCAGTGCTAATTGTTGCAAATAGACAATGAGCGCATCGGCAAAAATAATTTTTTGGCTTTGCGCCTGCAATGCCGCAAACTCACCTATTTCTAGCATTGGTTTATTTTGTTCAACGCACTCCACGCCCGCTGTGGCATCACGCAAAATAGCCCCCTCCGCCGCCTCAGACGGCAAACCAAGACTGAAAGAAACCGCAAAACGGTCAAGCTGCGATTCTGGCAAAGGCGACACGCCCACCTGCTCTAATGGGTTTTGTGTCGCAATAACAATAAAGGGCGTGGGCAGATTATGCGGTGTGCCATCAATGGTAATCTGATGTTCCGCCATCGCTTCCAACAAGGCCGATTGGCTTTTACTAGGCGCACGATTAAGCTCATCGGCCAATAAAAGCGGGGTAAAAATCGGCCCTTCTTTGAAAGCAAAACCACCACTTTTAGGGTTGAATATATTAACCCCGACAATATCAGAAGGGGTTGTGTCATTGGTGCATTGCAGGCGTTTCCACTCAAGGTGCAAATGAAAACCCAAAGCGCGTGCCAAGCTGGTTTTGCCTGTGCCGGGCGCATCTTCAATCAGCACATGGCCGCCCGACAACATGGCCGACAATGCCAATTTTATTTGCAACGGCTTATCACGCAAATTGAGCAAAAGTGCATCAACCAAAGGGCGCAAACGGGTTAATTTAATTTCGCCAGAAAAACTGGGGGGAACAGACATAAAACCTCTCAACTAACTTAATTTAACGCGACTTAACATTGGCTAATTTAACGCAATCGGCCAAAAAAGCCAGAAACAAACTTACATTCATTTTGACACGCTTTAACTTGCAATGTGCATTTTAACGCGTCATTTTAGACCCATGAGTCATACTGCGTTTTCACCCCCCACACCGCCAACGCCCATTGTTTATTGCCGCCATTGCCGATATTGGGAGGCCACCATGATGGCACGTCCCACCACAACACCCGAAGGCATTTGCCGCCGCCATGCACCGCACCCTATTTTGTTGGACAAAACACCTTACACAAATAATGATGCGGGCAATGGCAATGGCAGTGGCACCAGCTGGCCACGCACTTTTGAAGATGATTGGTGCGGCGAAGGCGAGGCCAACACGCCTGCATAATTTATCCATTATTTTCGTCATTATCTGGGCCATTAGCCGCCCGCCAAATCGCCTGCCGAAAAAATCGGCAGGTAAAGTGCGATAACCATCGTGCCAATTAAAAAACCGACAAACACAATCATAATTGGCTCAATAACAGTTGATAGCCCCTCCACCAGTGCGTCAAATTCTTCCTCATAATAATTGGCAATTGAGTTCAGCATTTCTTCCATATTACCTGTGCGCTCGCCAACCGCGATAAGTTGCGATAGTTCAATCGGAAACGCTTTTTCTTTAGCAAATAGGGTTGATAATTCTGCACCTGTTAATACATCGGTGCGGATGCGCCCAAAAGATTTCAAAAACACTGCATTATTGGTCACTGATTTTGCGACATCTAAAGTTTCCAAAACGCTTACACCAGCAGCAAATAAATTGGCCATAAGCAATGAGGCGCGTGCCGTAACAGCCATAATAATAATGCGCCCAAAAAGCGGCATTTTGAGCAATAATTTATGCGTCAACATACGATAGGCAGAAATATATTTTGACAATAAATGTTGTATCCACAACACACCGCCAATAATGCCTGCAACGCGACTTACATTTGCGATATTGGTAATCCAATTGCTCGCATCTACAATGGCTTGCGTGGGGGCCGGCAAAGCAATGCCCATGCCCTCATACATTTCTTGAAAAGTGGGCACAACATTGGTCAACATAAAAGCCGTGATGCCTAGCGAAACAACAACCAAAGTAACAGGATAAAACATGGCCGATTTAATGCCCGCTTTAATTTTTGCCTGCTTTTCCAAAATCTGCACCAGCTTATCAATAAATTTATCCAGCATGCCCGACACTTCACCCGCCTGAATCATATTGCGATATACATTGTTAAAATAACGGTGCTGCACACCAAAAGCCTCAGACAGCGATTTACCATCATTCAAATTCGCAATAATTTGGTTAGTCACGCGCTTCATATTGGCATTTTTGGTTTGCCCCGACACCATGATAAGCCCATCTAAAATGGGCAATCCAGCGCGTATCATGGTTGCCAATTTTTTGGTGAACATAAGAATTTCTTTAGAGGGAATATTGCCAAATGGCCCCCATGTTATTTCAATATTAAGCGCGCTTTTCTTTTGCTTAAACTCTTTAATTGTTTTGACGCGAATTCGTTTTTGCCGCAAAGCGGTGCGCGCTTTGGCCAAGCTTGAAGCTTCAACTTTGCCCTTAATTTTTTTGCCGCCATGAAACCCGGCATAAGCATACATAACCATCGCAATAATTTAATTTACCACCAGCACGCGGGTAAATTCCTCAAGACAAATAATGTTGTTGCGTAAATAATCGCGCCCGATTTCTTGCATTGTCATAAAGCCGTTTGCCCGCGCCGCTTGCAAAATTTCTGGTGCTTGCGCCATGCGCAAAATCGTATCTTCCACCTCTGGTGTAATGCGCAAAACCTCATAAATGCCCTGTCTTCCCTTATAACCAGAACCATCACAAGCCGAACATCCACCGCCACATTTGGGCCTAAGGGTTGCAATTTCCTCATCGGTGAAACCGATATATTTCAGCGCGTCTGGTGTCGCCCTATCGTCAGGAATGAGACAATTTTCACAATTCTTTCGCGCCAATCTTTGCGCCACAACCAACGTCAAAGCGGCAGAAATCATAAAACTCGGCACACCCATATTCAACAAGCGCGATATGGTGGCAATGGCATCATTGGTATGCAAAGTTGATAATAGCAAATGGCCAGTCAGTGCTGCTTTAACAGCAATTTCCACCGTCTCTTGGTCGCGTATCTCGCCGACTAAAATAATTTCTGGGTCTTGGCGCAAAAATGCCCGCAAAATGGCCGAAAAAGTCATGCCAATTTTTTCATTAGCCTGCGTTTGCCCCAGCCCTTCTAAATAATACTCCACCGGATCTTCGGCAGTCATGATATTGGTGCCGGGGTCGTTAATATATTGTAGCGCGGCATAAAGCGTGGTGGTTTTGCCCGACCCGGTGGGGCCGGTTACCAACACCATGCCTTGGGGGGCGGTGATGGCATCAATCAGTTTTTGCAAATCTTCATCCTTAAAACCTATCTTATCAATAGAAAGAGACGGGTCGCCTTTCAACAGGCGAATACAAATGCGTTCACCATTTTTGCTAGGCAACACATTAAAGCGCGTATCAATATCTTGCCCATCTTTAGCTTTGAAAGTGATAGCCCCATCTTGCGGCAATCTTTTTTCGGAAATATCGCAATCAGCCAAAATTTTGAATCGCGTAACCACCGCTAAATAATTATGAAACAGATAGTCCGAAAATTGTTCCATCACCTGCAAAACACCATTGATACGCATTCGCAAACGTGCCGCTTCACGATAGGGTTCAACATGAATATCACTGCAATCAAGACCAGCCGCGCCTTGCAAAATATCATCAACAAATTTGATGACAAGGCTAGGGTCTTCAATATCATAGGCCAAAGCGCGCCGCCGCCTTGTGGTGGCGGGTGTTTTGGGCGCGTCAGTTTTTTCCAATTCCGCACCAAATAATTTCTTTTTAATTTCTGGGGTTTCCAAACAAGCCGCAAATGCACTTGGCTTAATCAGAAAAAATTCAATATTGTGGCCAGTAATAGCCTTTATCTGATTGCCTAACGTAACTTTGGTTGGGTCCACCGTGCCAATCCGCAAAAACCGTCCCTCACGCGCAAAGGGCAAAACATGCTCTTCAATAATCATTTTTTTGGGTAAAGCGTTGAGAATATCTGGCGATATTTCATTTGGCTGAATATCTTTGCGGCGCAACGCATAGGCGCGTGACAAAATGGTCAACACCAATTCTTCATCAACCTTATCTTTGAGCAAAAGTGCCAAAGCCCGTGCCGAACGTGCTTTGGCTTGCACCATTATTTCTTTCACAATTTCTTTATCAACTTGCCCACTCACTTGCAAAATCCGCAACACGCGGTCGGCCACATCTTTTGTATATTCAATCATTGGTTACGCATCCATTTTACAATAATTACTGTTTGAGCTTCTTCGGTTTTTCGGCAAGATTTTTAATCAGACTGCTGGAAGATTTCTCCTTTTTCTTGGCGGGTTCTTTGACGGGTTCTTTGATTGGCAATGACACATCTTTTGCTTCCTGCGCGGCCATATCATCCACAGGAACAGACGCAACAGGCGCAAGGGCGGCAGCACGGACAGCCGGCGATATTTCTGGCAATTTAGCAATCGGCAGAGTGATTAAAAAGCCATCTGAATTTGTTACATAAATGCGGTTTTTGGTAATTTTGGCAATCATGCCTTTGTCAACGCCCAAAGGCAGGCCTTCGGTTAAAAAATATTCCTGTTTAGTGAGGGCGGCAACATCGGTTCGGCCACTATCCAGCGCATCATCGCCATCATAAAAAACATAGGGTGAAACAGAAATAATGGCTTGGCTGTCAAAATTATTAACGCGCTCGCTGGTCGGCACACGTTGCACCACTTTGCATGGCAATTCATCACGCCGAAAAATCGCGCAATAGGCCTCGCCATGCGGCGGTGATAAAAGCGGGCCAATATCCATATTATAAAAATACTTGCCTGAGCCTTTTCCATCACGCTCATAACGCAACACAATATCGGAATCCATATAGCTTACATATTTTTCAAAAAACTCTCGCGTGCCACGCAAAGCTTCGGTTTCGGTGTTAAATTGCGCCAGCCTTGCATAAGAAAAACGCGCCCGCGCTTCAACATTTTTAAGCGACTCTTGCGGCAGAGGCGCAGGCACAGCCAAATCCGCCAACTGGTCGGTGATGGTGCGCTCACGGATAAGAAAGCGGCGGCCAATAACCAACCTATCATCATCTTCCATGCGATTGCGCACACGCAAGCGGTCAACTTTTGTTTGATAAATTTTCGCCAACCCCGCCAATGTGTCGCCTTTCACAATGATATGGGTAAGCGGCGCATTGTCTTGCGGCGACACATAAAGCCGCATTTCATTACCCAATTGATTTTCGCGTGCCACGCCATTTATCGCCAGCAAATCAGCCTTTTGCATCGTAAATTTACGCGCCACCTGCGCCAGACTTTCATCTTTTTCGCGCTCATAAACCCACCGCCTATCCACGCCCGACCAATAAAACACACCGCTCGGCAAAGCCACATAATCCTCTACAATATGAATAATCGGCTCACGCGGTGGGCGCGATAGCACCAGCCCGTCCAGCCGATATTTTTGGGCGGCAAAAGCGGTAAAAAAATCTGGATTAGATAGGGGGGCTAAAGCAATAATATCTTCTTCGCCTAGCACACCCTCTTCAATGCCTGCCTCCAAACGGGCGGCATTTTCGGCAGCCTCGCGGGCGCGGCGGGCTTCTATCTCAAGGGCTTTGCGTGCCAGCTCTTCTTTTTGGCGGGCAAATTCTGCCGCCGCACGTTGGCGTTTAAGCCGCTCATCCAGCCTTTTCAGCCCACGCACAAATGGGTCATAGGGGTTGGCGGCAGCAAAATCTTGTTGCGCTTTGGGAATGGCTGGCACTGCATCTGATTTTTCTGCTAAAGCATAGGCTGGCACACCCCCTAGCAATGCACCAAAAGCAACTAAAACAACAAAATTTTGAGGTGTCCTCATTGGCTTTCTCTCTCTAATGTTGGCACAAGAATTTTTGAGGTGATACGCAAATTCAATGATTTCTCAAGCGGTTGAAAACGCTCTGACAAAAGTTTCACTCTTTTACTCTCCTCCACAAAAACGCGGCGAATTTCTGTATAAACATCATAGCGGCCTTCCAATTCCAAAGTGACGATATTGGCTTGTAATTTTTTATTATCGGAATTTTTGTCGCCAAAAATAATTGTTTGTTCGGGCGAAGCACTGACATTATAGCTGTTCAACACCATGCCATAACGTTGTAACGCATCAATATATCCATTAAATAAAACCTCAAAATTGCGCGTCGGCAACACGCCCTCCACCAATTTTATGCCAATTTTTTGGGCGCGAATAACTTTTTCAGCAACATTATTGGCAATTTTTCTATCGGTTTCAGCACTGGCTTCAAATTTATTTATTTCGTTCAATTTGTGGGTATTATCAATAATTTGCGGCTGAATAATCAGAAAGTTAATGGTCGGGGGCATAACCGCAACCAAAACTAAAATGACAATACGAAAAATGGTGAAAGGCAAAAGCGAACCGCTTGACTGCGATTGATAAGCGGCGGCGGCATTCTTAAAACCAACCCGCCGCAGCACAGCACGGCCACGCCCAAAGCGCGTCCAAAAACCGCGCACATTTTTTTCTGGGCTTTCTTCAATTTCCACCTCTTGTGCCGCCTCTGCAACTGCATCTGCAAATACATCTTCTGCGTGGGCAACAAAACCCATATCTTCATCTTCACTATCATCAATATCATCTGGCTCTTCTTCGTCGCTTATTTTATCACAAACAATTTCATCATCATCCAAACTGGTAAGCATATTAACAAAACCACCTGTCGCCGATGGCTGGGCGGGCGCACCATTTATTTCAGTTTTTGCAGCAGCTATATCGTCTTGAGCAATCGGCGCGGTCGCCTCATCTTCAATCTCGCGCAACAAATCCTGCGCCAATGGCGACAAAGCCGTTTGGGTAGATGCGTTTGAATATGACATTATTCCACCCTTGAT
>JBPCVS010000115.1:0-6329 GCA_051010295.1 Parvibaculales bacterium
CAAGCCGTCAATGCGCATGCCTACGCACTCAATTATGTTGCCTCTTTTATGGATCGTGAGCAATACGCTCTATTGACGGGTTCGGAAGAAAATAAAACCGCAATCCGCACCGCACTTAATCGCAAAAAATCTGAAAAAAGGAGATAAAAAATGCGCGTTAAAGAAAAAATGGCTTTCATCACTGGCGGCGGCTCAGGGCTTGGCCGTGCCTCGGCACTCATGCTGGCGCGTGAAGGCGCAAAAGTGGCCGTAACCGATATTAATGCCCAAGCGGCCGCGCAAGTGGCCGATGAAATCAACGCCACCCACCCCAACCAAGCCTTCACCTATGAACTGGATGTAACCGACGAGCAAGGCTGGCAAGCCAGCTTGCAAGCCGCCCATGATGATATGGGCGGGCTCAATGTGTTGCTCAATAGCGCGGGCATTGGCGGCGGCGGCACGGTGGAAGAAACCGATTTGGCCACGTGGCGGCGCGTCCATGAGGTGGATGTGGATAGCGTGTTTTTGGGCTGCAAATATGCCATTCCGCTTATGGTGGCGCATGCGCCCGCCTCAATTATCAACATTTCCTCCATCGCCGGGCTGATTGCTGGCCACAATATGGCGGCCTATAATTCGGCCAAAGCAGGCGTGTGGCTATTGTCAAAATCGGTCGCGCTACATTGTGCCAAGCGCGGCTATAATATCCGTTGCAACAGCATTCACCCAACTTTTATTGATACGCCAATCCTTGACCCGATGGCCGCGCATATGCCACGCGATGAGCTGAAAACTAAATTGGCGCGCCAAGTGCCGATGAATAAAATTGGCGAACCCGATGATGTGGCCTATGCGGTGCTTTATCTGGCCAGCGATGAAAGCAAATTTATGACAGGTGCCGAACTGAAAATTGATGGCGGCATTTCCGCAATGTAAGGATAAATTAAACCATGCTCACCCCCGCCGATGATTATCCCTTGCACCAAACGCCAGAGCCGTTGGCTTTTTCTGGCAGTGACCGCAATTTTTATGACCGCTTTTTCTTCAATGGCTATAGCGCGGCGGGCGATGTGTTTTTTGCAATCGCGCTGGGGGTTTATCCGCAGCTTAACATTATGGATGCCGCCATTTGCCTGTTGGTGGACGGCCAGCAACATAATATGCGCGCCTCAAAAGAAATGCAGGGCGACCGCATCAATTTGGCAGTCGGGGGGATAAAAATTGAAATCACAAAACCTTTTGAGCAAACCCATATCAGCTTGGCCGATAATGAATATGGGCTGAGCGCCAGCCTCACCGCCACCGCCCGCCATCAGGCGATTGAAGAGCCGCGCTTTATCCGCCGCCAAGCCACGCGGCTTTTTATGGATTACACCCGTGCTTCGCAAAATATCAGCTGGCAGGGGGCTTTTGTGCTGGACGGCCAAAAAATCAATGTGGATGAATGTCTTGGCACGCGAGACCGCAGTTGGGGGTTGCGCCCCATCGGGCTGGCCGACCCGCAACAAATTGTGCCGCCCGCCGAGCCGCAATTTTATTGGCTATGGATGCCAGTTAATTTTGCCAAAGCGTGTTTATTTGCCCATTGCAATGATGATGCTTCGGGTGTGGCGTGGAATCGCCGCGCCGTGCTGGATGAATTCAAAAAAGGTCAGCGTAGCGAATATGAGCAAGCCAACTTTACCCCGCAATATGAACCAAACACCCGACGCATTGCCGATTTGGTGGTGCAGTTGGGCGATGATGGCCAAGCGCGTTTTACGCCACAAAAGCAACGTTTCTATATGCAGGGGCTGGGCTACACCCACCCCGAATGGGGGCATGGCTATCATCATGGCGCACTACGCGTGGGCTATGATGTGCTGGATACGCGCCAAGCCGAAGCCGCGCTGAAAGCGGGCACAATGCAAAATCTGCATATCCAAGAATTATGCCATGTGGTGCTGGATAGGGGCGGGCAAATAATAGAAGGACAAGGCGTGATTGAGCAATTATTTATCGGGGCGCACGCGCCATCATCTTTTGATGGGCTGGCCGATAGGATTATCGGATGAGCAAAAAAACGATTTTGGCATCTGGCCAAGAATCAGGCCAACCATCTGACTTGCCTTGCCATCCGCAAAGCATGACGACAGATTTTTTAGCGCAAGCCCTCAACGCGCCTTCTGGCAGTTTGCAGCAAATTGATTTTTCGCCCATTGGCACGGGGCAGGTGGCTGATAGCTATCGGTTGCAACTTATTTGGAATGGCTTTGACGGCCCAACCAGCGTGGTCGCCAAATGTTCGGCTGGTGATAAAACCAGCCGCGAGACGGCACATAATTTGCACCTTTATGAAATTGAAACCAGCTGGTATGCGCAAGCAGCCACCAGTGTTGGGGTGCGGGTGCCACACCCCCATTATGTGGCTTTTGATGCGGCCAGTGGCGATTTTGTTTTGCTGTTGGAAGATTGCGCGCCTGCCAAACAGATTGACCAGATGCTTGGTGTGCAACCAGAGGATGTGGCCGCCGCGCTGACTGAGGCGGCGCATTTGCATCGCTTTCGCTGGGGCGACCCGCAACTGGGCGAGATTGCGTGGCTTAATTATGGCCAAAATAATAAAGATTATGTCAAAAATTTGCTACCCGCTATTGCGCCCGAATTTTTAGCACGTTATCGCACAAGGCTGGCACCAGAAATTCTTGACCTGACGCGTGATTTTGTCGCGCATTATGAAGCCTATGCCGCCGCCCCCGCCAAGCCGCCGCCACTGGCGTTGACGCATGGGGATTTTCGGCTGGATAATATGCTCTATCGTGATGGCGCGGGGCGCGTGGTGATTTTGGATTGGCAGACAGTGAGTGCCAGTGCGCCGATGTTTGATGTGGCATATTGCATCGCCACCAGCTTGGCCGACCCGAAAATTCGCGCCCAGATGGAAGAAAAATTGCTGGCTGATTATTTGGCGCAACTCAATTTGCCTGCTGGGGCTTATGCGTTTGAGACCGCTTGGCATGATTATCGCCATGCGGCTTTTGCGGGTTTATTGATGGCATTGGTTTCTTCAATGGTGGTGAAGCGCACACCGCGTGGCGATGAAATGTTTGCAGTGATGGCCGAACGCTCTGCTTGGCAAGCTTTGCATTTGGATAGCTTATCATTATGTTAAAGCGATGAGCATATTTGACACCCCAATTTTAACGCCATTTTTGCGGCTGATTTTTTGGCCAATTGTTTGGTTGATTGGCTGGCGATGTCCGCGCCCGCTTCCGCGTGATTTGAAAAAATGCGTTATTGTGGTTGCGCCGCACACTTCATATTGGGATTTTGCTTTGTTTATTCTGCTGGTCATTGCTTATCGTATGCGCGTCAATGTGTTGGTTAAACATAGTGTGTTTATCGGGCCATTGGCTTGGCTGTTGCACTATTGCGGGGCGATACCCATTGACCGCCGCCGCCCCAATGCGCGCATTGCTCAGATAGTGAAATTATTTGCCGCCCGCGATTGCCTTAATCTGGTGATTACGCCAGAAGGCACACGTGGCCCGCGCACCCATTGGAAGATGGGTTTTTTTCATATCGCACAAGCGGCTGATGTGCCAATTGTTGTGGCCTATCTGGATGCGCACAAAAAAGAAGTTTCAATGGGCTACCAGTTCCAGCCCAAACAAGCTGATATGGAAACACAGATGCAAAAACTATACGCATTTTATGACCAATGTGAGGGGATAAATCCGCAAAATTATGCCTCACCCAATCGCCCCTCATCTGACAATTAAAATTGTCAGATGAGGTAGGGGGCTACTAAAAATCTAGCCGATTTTGCACACGCATATTTTATTATTATCGGGGTCGCGCACATAACCGCCATAAAATGTTGGCACGCGCTCACCCGGCTCACCCTCGCTGGTGCCACCCAGTTCCAATGCTTTTGCATAGATGCGGTCAACATCTTCACGGCTGGCCACAGGCATAGCAACCATTGTGCCATTGCCATTGGTGGCGGTTTGTTCGTCATAAGGCCCACCAACGGCAATCATCGGTGCGTCCATGCCTGTTCCAAAAAAATGCAGGCGGCCATTATCAAATAATTTTTTCGCCCCAAATTCGGCCATAAATGGCTCATAAAAAGCCAGTGATTTTTCAATATTATTGGTTCCTAATGTTACATAAGCTAGCATGATTATCTCCCTTTCATATCGTGTTAGTTTATCCTAAACTATATAAAGTGCGTAATATAATTGTCAAAGCCCAAATAAATTGGCACAATGGTAAAACAACATAGGAGGTAGCCATGCTTGATGATACAAATGAAAATAACCGCGCCGAGTTTCACCAAATGGTGGACGGCACGGCGGAGGATTATGCAAAAATTTCAGCCGCTTTTGGTGAGTTTTCCAAAACCCTACCCGACCGCGTTATGACGCATCTAAAATTATTGCAAGGTGATTTTGGCGGCTTTGCGGTTGATAGGTTTGAACATAGTTTGCAAACCGCCACCCGCGCCCATAAGGATGGCAAAGATGAAGAATATGTGATGTGCGCTTTATTGCATGATATTGGCGATTTGCTGGGCACTTTTAATCATGCTGAATTGGGCGCGGCAATTTTGAAACCCTTTATTTCTGATGCCAATCATTTCATGTTGCAAAATCACGGCATTTTTCAGGGTTATTATTTTTTCCACCATATCGGGCTAGACCGCGATGCGCGAGAGGCTTTTCGTGGCCATGAGCATTTTGAATATACTGCGCAATTTTGCCACCTTTATGACCAATCGGCTTTTGACCCAAATTATGAATCCATGCCGCTTGAGGCGTTTGAACCGATGCTCCGCAAATTGATGGAAAAACCGCGCCAATCAATTTATATGCGTAGCGATGGCTCTTCCATTATGGACTAACCGATGGTGCAAGCTATATGACCGCGCTTTTGACTTTGCTTGACCAGATTATCAGCATCTATATCTGGGTAATAATTGCCTCTGCCGTGTTGAGCTGGCTGGTGGCATTTGAGATTATCAATCTCCGCAATCGCTATGTTTATTTAATTTCCGATGTGCTTAACCGCTTGACGCAACCCATCTATCGGCATATCCGCCGCTTTTTGCCAGATATGGGCGGGGTGGATTTATCGCCGCTTATTCTCATTTTAGGGCTATATTTTCTCCGCAATCTGATGTGGGAATTATTAGGCCCGCTTGGGCGTGGCTATTAATGGGCAGTTCTATTGATGGCGCGAAAATAGCTTCAGCCCTGCGTGCACGCATTGCACAGGGTGTTAAAAATTTGCAAGCCAAGCATAATCTCACGCCCGGTTTGGCGGTGGTGCTGGTGGGCGATGATGCCGCCTCGCAGATTTATGTTAAAAATAAAGCTATCGCCACCAAAGCGGCCGGGATGAATTCTTATGAATTTCGCCTGCCCGCCGACACAAGCCAAGATGTCTTGTTGGAAAAAGTGCATGCCCTCAATAATGAGCGCGATATAAATGGAATTTTGGTGCAGTTTCCCGTGCCGCCCCAAATTTCGCAAGCGGCAGTGATTGAGGCCATTGCCCCCGCCAAAGATGTTGATGGCCTCAACCCCATCAATGCTGGCCGCTTGGTGTCGGGCTTGCCCGCGCTTGCGCCTTGCACACCACAAGGCGTGGTGGCGTTGGCCAAAGCTGCTTTTGCCAAAACCAACCTAGAAGGCCAACATGTGGTGATTATTGGCCGTTCCAATTTGGTGGGCAAACCTGTGGCGCAGCTTTTTCTCAAAGAAAATTGCACCGTCACGCTGGCACATTCGCGCACCCGCGACTTGCCCGCCTTGTGCCGCCAAGCCGATATATTGGTGGCGGCAGTGGGCATTGCAGAATTTGTCAAAGGCGATTGGATTAAAAAAGGCGCGTGCGTGATTGATGTCGGCATCAACCGCATAGATGCGCCAGAGAAAGGTGAGGGCAAAACGCGCTTGGTGGGCGATGTGGATTTTGCCGCCGCTATAAAAGTGGCGGGGGCGGTTACGCCCGTGCCGGGCGGGGTCGGGCCGCTCACCATTGCGTGTTTGCTGGCCAACACACTCATTGCCACGTGTCGGCAAAATAACATTGCGGAAACAGAATAAAATAAATAAGAGGGCCAAATGACAAAAAGAGAAAGAAAAATTCTGAAAGAAAAAGGGCGCGCAAGAAAATTCCCGCCAGAAGTCGCCAAACAGCTTGGCTATTATGTCTATCGGCTGATTGACCCGCGCAATGGCGAAACTTTCTATGTTGGCAAGGGCAAAAATGATCGGGTGTTTGAGCATGCGTTAGGCGTGTTAAAACTGCCTAAAGTGTCCAAACAAGAAGGCAAACCCGATTGGCTTTCGGAGAAAATG
>JBPCVS010000116.1:0-2985 GCA_051010295.1 Parvibaculales bacterium
CCCGCCAGAAAATCGCGGAAGCTCATGCCCAGCGCATCAATATATGCGCCATTGCGGATAACAAAATACATCGGCACATCCAGCGCGTAATCCACATATTGCTCAAAGCCAAAGCCAGCCGCAAAAGCCTGCGGCAACATGCCCGTGCGGTCGCCATCGGTGTCTAGCCAAGCCAAAGACCGCTCCGACACATGGCCGCTAAGCCGCCCATCCTTAAAGGGCGAATTGGCAAATAGCGCGGTCGCCACGGGCTGCAAAGCCAGCGCGATACGCAATTTTTCTACCATATCGGCCTCCGACCCAAAATCCAGATTGACCTGCACAGTGGCCGATAAATACATCATTTCTTGGCCGCGCTGGCCGCGTGTTGGCATATAGCGATTCATCAATTCATAACGCGCTTTGGGCATTTGCGCGGCATCATCCAGCCCCCAAAGCGGCGAAAACCCGATGCCCATATAGCCTTGCTCCAGCTCTTCGGCAATGCTGGCCACCTCTTGCAAATGTTTGCCAATCTCGGCGCAGGTTTGGTGCAAATTTTCAAGTGGCGCACCTGAGAGCTCCAACTGGCCGGCGGGCTCTAAAGTGATTGAGCCGCCGCCCTGTTCTGCCGAGCGGGTGAGCGCGATTAATATATCGCCCTCAAATTTGCCCTGCCAGCCAAAGCGCATCAGCCCCTCCAACATGGCGCGAATACCCTGTTTGCCAGCATAAGGCAAAGGCGATAAATCCGCCTTGCGAAAGCCGATTTTTTCATGCTCCGTGCCGATGCGCCACGCTTCCACTGGCTTTATGCCAGCTTCCATCCAGCCTTTCAGCGCGGCAACATTTTCTAGCCTGTCGCCATTATTAGCGGCTTTTTCGGGCGTGTCAGGCATATATCATCTCCCCTTTATTTTTAGATAAACCTGTTTGCCAATAACAACAAGAGCGCGATAATTTATTCCACCCCAGCATACCAATCGCCCAATTTGCTCTGCACAATGGCCAGCGCGGCCACCATTGCCGTATCAGCGCGCAAAATGCGCGGCCCCAAACTGATTGAATGGCAATCGGGGCGGGCATGCAATGCGGCAATTTCATCTGCCGTAAAGCCGCCTTCGGGCCCAATCAGCACGGCAAATTGCTGGTTTTTATTAAGCTTTTTCAAAGCATGAATGCCTTGTGCGGGTGACGCGCTCTCGTCGCAAAAAATAAGCTGGCGGCCACCGCCCGCCTGCGGCCAATCAGCCAGCAAAGCCGCCAGCGCAATCGGCGCGGCAATTTCTGGCACCGCCAAAATGCCGCATTGTTCAGCCGCCTCAATAGCATTGGCCTTTAGGCGGTGGGATAGGTCGTTGGCGCGTTTTGGGTTTTTTGCGCCCTGTTGCGTGTGTTGCGTGATGATTGGCCATAACCGCCCGACCCCCATTTCGGTTGCCTTTTGCGCCAGATAATCCAGCCTGTCGCGCTTGATGGGCGCGGCCAGAAGCCATAAGGAGCTGGCCGCCTCTTGTTGGCGTAATTGCTGTTGCGGCATAAGACGCGCCGATTTTTTGCCCAATGCGGCAATATGCGCCAGCCACTCGCCCTGCCGCCCATTAAACACCAACACAGACGCACCCACCGACAACCGCAACACGCCACGCAAATAATGCGCCTGCTTACCGCCCAATGCGAGCGACTCATTTGCAATCAATGGCGCATCAACATAAAGGCGCGCCAATGTTTTAGCCAATGCTTTAGATTGGGATTGGGATTTAGCTTGCTCTGGCATCTTTGTTGTTCCATAAATTAGCTATCTATGTGCCACAAATGGGCTAAATTGAAAATGGCTAACCGCAACCCTAATGCGCCCGACTCTCCTCCAAATGATGATGCGCCCAATGACGCAGTGCCGCAAGCGATTTTAATGCGCCTATTGCCGTTGCGCTGGCATGGGCTGGGGCAGTTGGCACGGCTGGATCGCCCGATTGGAACATGGCTGCTTTTTTGGCCATGCTTGTGGGGGTTGGCACTGGCGGCTGCACCGCTTAATCAATATCCGCCCCTGCATTTAATTGTTTTATTTTTCTTGGGGGCTTTGGTGATGCGTGGCGCGGGCTGCACTTTCAACGATATTATTGACCGCAAAATTGATGCCAAAATCGCCCGCACCGCCAGCCGCCCATTGCCTGCGGGGCGCGTTGGCCTGCGCACCGCCATTATTTTTCTCATTTTACAACTGCTTATCGGGCTGGTTATTTTGCTACAATTTAATGGTTTCGCCATTATGCTGGGGGCTTTGTCGCTGGTGCTGGTGGCGATTTATCCTTTTATGAAGCGGGTTACATGGTGGCCGCAATTTTTTCTGGGGCTGGCTTTTAATTGGGGGGCTTTGCTGGGCTATGCCGCCATGACTGGCCGCCTTGATGGTGCCGCTTTCGCGCTTTATGCGGGCGGCATTTTTTGGACACTCGGCTATGATACAATTTATGCCCATCAAGACCGCGAAGATGACGCGCTGATTGGCGTTAAAAGCGCGGCGCGGCGGCTGGCACACCACACCAAGCCAGCACTGATTGGGTTTTATAGTGCCAGCCTTATTTGTTTGGCACTGGCCGGGGCTTTGGCCAATTTGCAAATTTTATTTTGGGCGGGGCTGGTGGTGGCGGCATGGCATTTAATAACGCAAATTCACCAGCTAGATATTAACAAACCGCATATTTGTTTGCTGGTTTTTCGTAGTAACCGCGATACCGGGCTGATTATTGCGATCGCATTGGTGTTGGGTATTTTTTAACCGCTATTGCATAAAGCCTTTGCAAAGCGTATATTTTACCTATGAGTACGAGCACAACAAAACAAATAAATCCCTCAGCCCCGCGCCTCAAACCCGACGCGCTGGTTGACCCGCAGATTTTGGCTTTTCTGCGCAAACGGTCGGATATTATCGGGCTGTTGCTGGTTGCCCATTGCTGGGCGATGATTTTTGGCGCGATGGCGTTGTTTTATCTGTTTCCCAAT
>JBPCVS010000117.1:0-5308 GCA_051010295.1 Parvibaculales bacterium
TGGTTTTTGGTTTTGTCACAGTAAAGCACTCTCATTGCGTTGACTGTTCTGACATTGGGCGTGTTCGCTTTTTTGGTCAACCACCCAAAAGATTGATCTGTGGGTTAATGGCTATTACGGCCAAAACGTGCCCCTAAACCCGTTTTATAACGAGGGTGGCGTTGGTGCCGCCGAAGCCGAAGCTATTGGAGATAATGCTATTGATGGTGGCGTTATCTTTGCGGGTGCGGCAAATGGGCATATCGGCAAAATCGGGGTCAAGCTCTTCAATATTGGCGGAGGCCGCGATAAAATTGCCTTGCATCATCAATAGGGAATAAATGGCTTCTTGCACCCCTGCTGCGCCTAGTGAATGGCCGCTTAAAGATTTGGTGGCTGATATGGGCGGGCAATCAGTGCCAAATATTGTGCGCAAAGCTTCAATTTCTTTGGCATCGCCAACCGGCGTTGCGGTGGCGTGGGGGTTGATATAATCGGGCGGTGCGTCAAGCTTTTGCCCGCCACTCGCGCCTGCGCCCGCCCCCATGCCTAAGCCAAGTGCCATTTGCATACACCGCACCGCGCCTTCGCCTGATGGTTGCACCATATCATGCCCATCAGAGGTTGCGCCATAGCCGACAATCTCGCCATAGATTTTTGCGCCGCGTTTTTGGGCGCGTTGCATTTCTTCTAGCACCAAAACCCCCGCCCCGCCCGCAATAACAAAGCCATCGCGGTTTTTGTCATAGGCGCGGCTGGCACTATGTGGCGTGTCATTATAGCGCGATGACATTGCCCCCATCGCGTCAAATAACACCGAAAGTGCCCAGTCCAATTCTTCGCCGCCGCCCGCAAACATCACATCTTGTTTGCCATATTGAATCATCTCAGCCGCATTGCCGATGCAATGGGCAGAGGTGGCACAAGCCGAGCTGATGGAATAATTGATGCCTTTAATGCCAAAAGGCGTGGCCAAAGTGGCCGAATTGGTGGACGACATGGCTTTGGGCACAGCAAAAGGCCCCACCCGTTTGGGGCTATTTTTGCGCGTGGTGTCGGCGGCGGCCACTAATGTTTTGGTGGAAGTGCCGCCTGAGCCCATAATCAGCCCGGTCATCGGGTGCGAAATTGTGTCGGGTTCAAGCCCAGCATCGGCAATGGCTTGCTCCATCGCAATATAATTCCACGCCGCGCCATCGCCCATAAAGCGGCGCACGCGTTTGTCAATCGCGGCTTCTATATCAATGTCGGGGCGGCCAGCCACTTGGCTACGAAAGCCCAGCTCGGCATAATCTGGCTCATGGGTTATGCCAGCGCGTCCCTCTTGCAGAGCCGCCGTTACGTCTTGGGCGTTATTGCCTAAACATGATACAATCCCTAAGCCCGTTATGGCGACTCTTCTCATTGGTGTCTCCTCAAAATTTCAATGCTGTTTTTAACGTTGCGCGGGCGGCATTTGCTTAAAATCAAACAGCCCGACGCGCAAATCTTTGGCTTGATAAATAATTTCGTCATTCATCACCAGTCGCCCGTCGGCAATGCCCATAATCAGGCGGCCACTCATCACGCGCTTTATATCAATTTCATAGCGCACCAATGTTGCATCGGGCACCACTTGGCCAGTAAATTTAACCCCGCCACAGCCCAGCGCCCGCCCGCGCCCAAGCTGTCCAATCCAGCTTAAATAAAACCCGACAAGCTGCCACATCGCATCCAGCCCCAAACAGCCCGGCATCACCGGGTCGGTAAGAAAATGGCAATCAAAAAACCATAAATCGGGTTTAATATCCAGCTCGGCGCGTATCTGGCCCTTATCATATTGGCCGCCACTATCAGAAATCAAAGTAATGCGGTCAAACATCAACATAGGCGGGGCGGGCAGACGGGCATTGCCCTCGCCAAATATCTTGCCCTCGCCACAGGCTATCAATTCTTCATAAGTATAAGTGGTTTGGCGTGACATAATAATAACCTTTTATGGGGTGAACTTAAATAGGTGTCAAAGCATACAATTTATTGACATTGAAATGAAGCCTAATTATTTAAGTATAGTTGAAAACTAAATCTGATAATTAAATGAGAGTGTGGAACAAGCTGATGACACAAAAACAAGAGGCATATTTAGAAAACTTTGCGGCGCGGTTGCGCGCCTGTGGGTTGCGCCCCACCCGCCCACGTTTGGCATTGGCGCAATTACTATTTGGCACAAGCACCCGCCCCCTCATGCGGCATGTAACGGCTGAAATGCTCTATAGCGAAGCGCAAGCGGCAGGGCTGTCCGTGTCGCAGGCCACAATTTATAATACATTGAATCAATTTTTGGCCGCTGGGTTGTTGCGGCAGGTGGTGGTGGATGTAACGCGCAGCTATTTTGATACAAATATAGCCGAGCATCACCATTTTTATATGGAAGATGAAGCACGACTGATTGATGTTGACAAAGATGCTGTGGGTATCAGCCATTTGCCGCAAACCCCGCAAGGCTATGGGGTGTGCGGTGTGGATGTGGTTATTCGGCTACAAAGTAAAAGCAGTGGAAAATAATTAGAATTGTTCTAAAGCCTTGACATATAGAGTGCAGTTTTTATAGTTAAACAAATTGAAACAATGGAGATAGCAATGGATGCGACAAAATGTCCGGTGATGCATGGTGCACTCACCAACAATCAAACAAGCGGCACATCAAACCAAGATTGGTGGCCGCAACAACTTAATCTGCATATTCTCCGCCAGCATGACACAAAATCTGACCCATTTGTCAGCTCATCGGGTGCGGCTTTTGATTATGCCAAAGCTTTCAAAAAGCTTGATTATAACGCGCTCAAAGCTGATTTAACCGCGCTAATGACGGATTCACAAGATTGGTGGCCGGCCGATTATGGCCATTATGGGCCGTTTTTTATCCGCATGACATGGCATGCGGCTGGCACTTATCGCACGGGCGATGGGCGCGGTGGTGGCGGCACGGGCAATCAACGTTTTGCACCGCTTAACTCTTGGCCAGATAATGGCAATCTTGATAAGGCGCGCCGTCTGTTGTGGCCGATTAAACAAAAATATGGCAATGCGATTTCATGGGCTGATTTATTGATTTTAGCAGGCAATGTGGCCATTGAGTCAATGGGCGGCAAAACGCTTGGCTTTGGTGGCGGAAGGCCAGATATTTGGCATCCAGAAGAAGATGTGAATTGGGGCGCAGAGCAAGAGTGGCTGGGTGATGAACGTTATGGCACCAGCCGCCAATCGCTGGCTAACCCATTGGGTGCGGTGCAGATGGGGCTGATTTATGTCAATCCGCAAGGGCCCAATGGTGAGCCTGACCCGATGTTGAGTGCGCAGGATATTCGTGAAACTTTTGCGCGTATGGCGATGAATGATGAAGAAACGGTGGCACTGGTTGCTGGCGGCCATACTTTCGGCAAAGCACATGGTGCGGGCGATGATGGTTTGGTTGGCGATGAGCCAGAAGGCGCACCGATTGAAAATATGGGCTTTGGTTGGATGAGCAGTCATGCTTCTGGCACAGGCCGCGATGCCATTACCAGTGGGCTGGAAGGGCCGTGGACACCCAACCCAACGCAATGGGATAATGGCTATTTTAAGGTGTTGTTCAAATATGATTGGCAGCTTACCAAAAGCCCTGCGGGTGCGCATATTTGGCAACCCGCTGATATTGAGACGCAAGATATGGCACCTGAAGTTGATGGGTCGGGCGAAAAAGTTACATTGATGATGACCACCGCTGATATTGCGTTGATTAAAGACCCCGCCTATCGCAAAATTTCTGAAAAATTTGATAAAGATCCCGAAACTTTTGCCGATGCTTTTGCGCGGGCGTGGTTTAAGCTGTTGCACCGCGATATGGGGCCAAAATGCCGCTATTTGGGGCCCGAAGTGCCGCAAGAGGATTTTATTTGGCAAGACCCCGTGCCGACTGGCAAGGCTGATTTTGATGTTGCCGCCGCCAAAACCGCCATTAAGGAAAGCGGGTTGAGTATTCAGCAATTAGTAGAAACCGCTTGGGCATCGGCCTCAACCTATCGCGGTTCGGATAAGCGCGGTGGTGCCAATGGCGCACGCATTCGTTTATCCCCGCAAAAAGATTGGGCGGCCAATAAGCCTGAGCAGTTGGCGCAAGTGCTAAAAGTGCTAGAGCCTATCGCACAAGCACAAGGCGCAAGCGTGGCGGATATTATCATTTTGGCAGGTGCGGTTGGCCTTGAGCAAGCGAGCAATGTTGAGGTGCCATTTATGGCCGGGCGCGGCGATGCCGATGCCAGCCAAACCGATGGCGATTCTTTTGCGGTGCTAGAGCCTGTGGCCGATGGTTTTCGCAATTATCAACAAGCACCCACCGCCATTATGCCAGAAGAAAAATTGTTGGATAAAGCCCAATTATTGGGTTTGACACCAACTGAAATGACCGTGCTGGTGGGTGGTTTGCGCAGTTTGGGCATAAGCCATGATGGGCATGGGCTGTGGGGCAAGGGTGAAAAACTCACAAATGATTGGTTTGTAACATTGCTGGATATGTCTGTTGCTTGGGTTGCAACTGGCGATAATAGCTATGAGGCGAAAGCCCGTAGCAGTGGCGAAACGGTGCGCACCGCCACGCGGGTGGATTTGGTGTTTGGTTCAAATGCCGAATTACGCGCCATTGCCGAGCATTATGCACAAAATGATAATAAAGATAAATTTGTGCAAGATTTTATCGCCGCTTGGAACAAGGTGATGAATGCCGACCGCTACGATATTTAAGGGGTTTCATATTTGCAGGAGAGAAAGGAAAATTTTGGCTTTCCTTTTTCTTTCTGGCCGCTTTATTTATCAGAAAATTCAAAATCATATACGCCCCATAATTGGGCGCGTGGTAGCCAGCCATCATAGCCACCCAAACTTACCGCGCACCAATTACCACGACATTTTTTAAGCTGTCCGACAACCCCCATTTGCACCAGTGCCACTGTGCCAGCATCGGCTTGCGGGCGGGTGCGTAAGGCTAAGGCCTGATGATGGGCCTGATGATGGGCTTGTGGGCGGATAATAATAGTGCGTTTGCCGCGCAATAAGCGGGCATGCATCCAGCCTTGTGCGCCTTCATGGTCGCGTATTTTTCGCCAGCGTCCATGTTCAGCAATAATTTCAAGTGGCCAGCCGCGCCGCGTATATTGCCAAATAAGCGGATATTGCGCGCCCGGCCCCCGCCGCATATTGGCCTCGCTTTGGGCAATGGAAACAAAACGCGGCAACGGCAGGCCACTTTCACCAATCGGGCGCAGGTCTGCCCCCGCATTGGCTATGGCCAGCAGGGGGATAAATAAAATAAACT
>JBPCVS010000118.1:0-13852 GCA_051010295.1 Parvibaculales bacterium
GGGGCGACCATCAATGGAAAGTGGAAAAATCCAATCGCGCAGGCGGTGTGGTGGGCGAGGTGATGCCGCTTGATGCCGATGCGCGGCTAGAAGAAGTGGCGCGGATGTTATCAGGCGCGTCCATCACCGATGAAGCACGGGCGGCGGCGCGGCAATTATTGGAGGGCGGATTATGAGTAGCGACAAAAAAATTGAGCAACTCAGCGAAGCCGAAGCTATGGCAGAATTGGAACGTCTGGCTGAAGAAATAGCCAAACATGATGAGGCTTATCATGGCCAAGACGCGCCGCTGATTAGCGATAGCGAATATGATATTTTGCGCGTCCGTCTTGGCGATATTGAAACGCATTTTCCAAAGCTCAAACGCGCCGATAGCCCCAGCCAGCGCGTTGGCACAACCCCAAATGCTGGCTTTAGCAAAGTGACGCATGAAGTGCCGATGTTGTCTTTGGGCAATGCGTTTTCTGAACAAGATGTGGCGGATTTTGTCGCCCGTATCCGACGGTTTCTTAATTTGCCCGATGATTCGCCGCTGGATTTTACTTCCGAACCCAAAATTGATGGCCTGTCGGCCAGTCTGCGCTATGAAAATGGCGTGTTTGTGCGCGGTGCAACGCGAGGCGATGGGCAGGTCGGCGAGGATATTACTGCCAATCTCCGCACCATAAAAAATATCCCCGACACTTTGCCAAAAAATGTGCCCGAAATTGTGGAAATACGCGGTGAAGTCTATATGCGGCACGAAGATTTTACCGCTTTGAACAAACAGCAGGAGGCCACAGGCGGCAAAATTTTTGCCAATCCGCGCAATGCCGCAGCTGGCAGTTTGCGCCAGCTTGATGCGAAAATCACCGCCAGCCGCCCCTTGCGGTTTTTTGCTTATGGCTGGGGCGAAATATCAAACCGCCCCAAAGATACACATAGCGGCATGATGGCGTGTTTTAGGGATTGGGATTTTAGAACGACCGATTTTCGGCTGGCACAAAATGTGCAAGATTTGCTGGTGCATTGGGCAGAAATTGAACAAAACCGCGCCACGCTTGGTTATGATATTGATGGCGTGGTTTATAAGGTTGATAATTTGGATTATCAAGCAAGGCTAGGTTTTGTGGCGCGTGCGCCACGTTGGGCGGTGGCGCATAAATTGCCCGCCGAGCAAGCCACGACCCAAGTGCAGGCGATTGATATTCAGGTGGGGCGCACCGGCGCATTAACGCCAGTTGCGCGCTTAAAGCCAGTGACGGTGGGTGGGGTGGTGGTGTCCAACGCCACTTTGCATAATGCCGATGAAATTGTGCGCAAAGATATTCGCATTGGCGATAAGGTGAAAATTCAACGCGCTGGCGATGTGATTCCGCAAGTGGTGGCGGTGGTTAAAAGCGAAGGACAAAAACGCGCTGAGGCTTTTGTGTTTCCCGATAAATGCCCCGAATGTGGTGCTCATGCCATGCGCGAAACCCGCGAAAATGACAAAGCCGATGTGGTAACGCGTTGCACTGGCGGCTTGACATGTTCGGCACAGGCGCGGGAGCGCCTCAAGCATTTTGTCTCGCGCATGGCGTTTGATATTGATGGTTTTGGTAGTAAACAAATTGATGAATTTTGGACGCTTGAAATGGTGCGTAACCCAGTTGATATTTTCACATTGCGGCATCGCTATGAAAATGATCCCCCAAAGATTTGGCAATATAGTTCTGGCGCACAAGATAAAATCGGCACTTTGAAAGAGAGTGCGCGCAAACTTTTTGCCGCGATTGATGCGCGCCGCGAAATCGGGCTAGACCGATTTATTTTCGCGCTGGGTATTCACCATGTGGGCGAAACAATGGCGCGGTTATTGGCGCGGCATTTTGGCGATGTTGTGGCATTAGAAGCGCAACTATTGGCTATTGCGGCGGGCGATGGCACGGCACGTGCCGAGTTTGAATCAATTGATGGCGTTGGCGAAACTTTAACCAATGCGCTGGTGGAATTTTTTAGCGAGCCGCATAATCGGAAAACACTGGCCGCTTTGTTAAAAGAGGTAACACCGCAACCCTTGCCCGAAGTGGCGGCCAGCAGCGCATTATCGGGAAAAATAATTGTTTTTACAGGTGGGTTGGAGCAAATGACTCGCGCCGAAGCCAAAGCCCGTGCCGAAACATTGGGGGCAAAAGTGGCGGGCAGCGTGTCGGCACGCACCGATATTGTGGTGGCGGGCCAAGCCAGTGGTTCAAAACGCGACAAAGCCGCCGCATTGGGCGTTACCATTTGGTCAGAAGAAGACTGGCTCAAGTTTTTGCAACAGGACTCTTAAATCTGGTTTTGCGACAATTTGTGCCATATACCAATCGGTAGCGCATAGGGCGTTGGTAGTTTTCGGAAATATAGGCTTTGGGCAAAGGCGGTGCGAGTTGCGCTTGACGGAGGCAATTTTGTTGTTGCTGTTGCACAAATTTTGCAAAGCCCAAATCGCCTGACATTTTCAAACCCCGCGCTAATTGCCGCAAGCGGCGCGGCTTATGCGCCCCCAGCTTGGCGGCACTATGCGAAACCGCAAGAAGCGGCCAAAGCGGGGCTTTATTTTGCTGGCAATGGCGCAAGCAAATATCTAAATGCCGTATCAGCAAAGGCCCGACATAGGGCCAATCCAGCCCCGCAAAACCATAATGGCGGCAAATTTGCCGATAGCTAACAAATGTGCCGCGTGACGCATGGGCACGAATAAACCGACAGGTGCGGGCTATGTTGAGTTGGCGAATCGTTATCATTGTCTTAGTCCTCCCTCTTTTATTACACTTTATTTTGGGCTGCGCTTTTTGATTCACAATTTGAATCAGCAAGCGACTCATCAATTAAACTAATTGGTGTATAATCTTAGTAAAGCAACTAATAGTTGAAATTATAGTGCACGACAAGCTTTTTTTAACCAGTTCTGCGTTTTTTTATCGCCAATTTTTCCAAGAACTGGTGTTAGTTTTTTCAGCACTTTTTGGTGATAATCATTGAGCCAATCGCGCTCAAGGCGGCTCAACTGGCTTTTGTCAATCAATCGCTTGTCAATCGGCGCGAGGGTTAACACCTCAAAACCCAGCATCGGGCGTTCGGTGCTGGCTTGCTTTTTCGTGGCTTTTGGCGGGGTAACATATTGCAGATTTTCAATCCGAATCCCAAATTTTCCCGCCTCATAATAGCCCGGCTCATTGGAGACAATCATGCCCGGCCGCAATGGCACAAGCCCACCTTGAGAAATGCGTTGCGGGCCTTCATGCACCGACAGATAACTGCCAACCCCATGCCCTGTGCCATGCGCAAAATCTTGCCCAAATTGCCAAAGCGGTGCCCGCGCCAATGTGTCCAGCTGCATGCCATTGGTGCCAGCAGGAAAACGCACCCGCGCCAGCGCGATATGGCCTTGCAAAACGCGGGTAAAAGCCGCCATTTCTGGTTTTTTGGGCGGCTTGCGCCCAATTAGCACGGTGCGCGTTACATCGGTTGTGCCATCAATATATTGCCCGCCACTATCAATAAGATATAAATCCCCCGCTTTTAATGGGCGGTTGCTGGTATCCGTAACGCGATAATGCACAATCGCGCCATGCGCACCCGTGCCAGAAATTGTATCAAAGCTCAAATCGCGCAGCTGGCCGCTCTCAGCACGAAACTGCTCGGCCATCAATGCCGCGTCAATTTCGCTAATGCGGTTTTTGGCGGTGGTATTTTCCAGCCAGCACAAAAACCGACTCAAAGCCGCGCCATCGCGTATATGGGCTTTAATCGTGCCGTCAATTTCGGCTTTGGTTTTGCAGGCTTTGGGCAGGGCGCAGGGATTATCCATCGCCACAGGATTTTTCAATGTTGTTACAAATATGGCGGGCGCGCTGGCCGCCTCATAGCCGATTTTTTCGCGCTCAAATTGTTGCAGATGGCGCATCATTTTATCAGGTGCCACCAGCCGCACCCCGCTACCAATGTGTTTGCGGATTTTGCTGCTCACCCGCCCCGCCGCAATAAACCAGTCAAATTTGCCGCTTTTATGCAACAGCCCAAAAGACAGCACTAGCGGCGTGTGCGCTACATCTGTGCCACGAATATTAAGCAACCATGCAATATCTTCGGGCTGGGTAAGCAAAAAACCATCGGCGCCGCTTTGTTTTATTTTAGCCGCCAGCGCATTGCGTTTTTTCTGTGCGCTTGCGCCCGCCAGCGCATGCGGATGCGTAACAACCGCATGTTGCGGCAAGGGCGGGCGATTTTTCCAAATGGCATCAAGCGGATTATTTTTCACAAATTTTAGCTTTGCTTGGCAAGTGGCGGCCAGCTGGCGATAATGTGCCACCATATTTTGGCTATGCAAATATGGGTCTAGCCCCAGTATTTGGCCTTTTTTCAAATGTTTTTTCAGCCAATCGGTAGGGCTTTGTTCGGCACTGGCAATCACCTCAAATTGGGTCTCATCAACTTGTTGCGGGGCTTGCAAAATATAGCGGCCATCAACAAATAAAGCCGCTTTACGTGCCAGAATAATCGCCAGCCCTGCCGAGCCGCCAAAGCCCGTCAGCCATTTCAGCCGCTCATTGGCGGCTGGCACATATTCGCCCTGAAACATATCTTCGCGTGGCACAAAAAAAACATCCAGCTTGGCGGTGCGCATTTTTTTGCGCAAAGCCGCAAGGCTGGCCGCATCGCCACCGCCTGCACTATCATCGGCAAAATTTTGCAATTCAGATTTTTTCAACATAATCATCCAACACTTTTTTTTCACCCGCCTTTTCAAAAACAATCACCAGCTTGTTGTGGTCAATTTCTTTAATCCGACCATAGCCGAATTTTTGATGAAAAACCCGTTCTCCATTTTTATATTTGCTTTTATGGTCGCGGTCTATTGTTGCGGCAGGCGCAATTTGCACCCCATCGCCATCAATAATGGGTGACTGCTGGCGATGATGCCGCCGCATCTGGTTAAAATGTGCGCTTTGGTCAAAAATTGCGCCATCGCCATTGGCCACATCATCATTGCCTGCTACTTCCACATGGTCTTTGGGCAGTTCATCAATAAAAAGCGAGGGCGATGCCGACAGCCATTGCCCATGTATGCGACGATTGCCAGCAAAAGAAATGGTGGCGCGTTTTCGCGCACGGGTTAGCCCCACATAGGCAAGGCGGCGTTCTTCTTCCAAGCCCTTTGTGCCGCTTTCATCAAGGCTGCGTTGATGCGGAAACAGCCCTTCCTCCCAGCCCGGCAGAAAAACTGTGTCAAATTCTAGCCCTTTGGCGGCGTGTAGAGTCATCAGCGAAACCTTATCTGTATTGTCATTATTTTGCGCTTCCATCACCAGCGCGATATGTTCCAAATAGGCGCGTAAATTGGCAAATTCATCCATAGAGCGCACCAACTCTTTCAGATTTTCCAGCTTGCCCGGCGCGTCTGGCGATTTATCATTTTGCCACATTTGCGTGTAGCCGCTTTCATCTAGCACCAATTCGGCAAGTTCGGTGTGCGGTATTGTTTCTTCGCGCTCACGCCAGCGAATCATATCTTGCACAAAACCTGTCAAAGCGCGCCGTGCGGCTGGTTTTAAGGCATCAGTCTCAATAATCATTTGTGCGGTGCGAAACAAAGATTGCCCTTGTTGGCGTGCTTGGCTGTGCAAAATATTCAGCGCAACCGCGCCCAAACCGCGTCTTGGCTTATTGCAAATACGTTCAAAAGCGAGGTCATCATCGGGCTGGGCAATCAACCGCAAATAAGCATTGGCATCGCGGATTTCGGCACGTTCATAAAAACGCGGGCCGCCAATCACGCGATAGGGAATTCCCAAATTGATAAAGCGGTCTTCAAATTCGCGCATTTGAAAACTGGCACGCACCAATATCGCAATTTC
Organism: Parvibaculales bacterium; assembly: GCA_051010295.1. Lineage (GTDB taxonomy): Bacteria > Pseudomonadota > Alphaproteobacteria > RS24 > RS24 > JBPCVS01. Next base: position 5,865 of record JBPCVS010000118.1, read on the forward strand.
ATTCAGCTTGTCGCCAGCGCGATGGCGGGTTTCAATGTCATCTGCTGTTAGGCGGGCTTCTTCTTCGCCATCCCATGCACTGCGTAGAACAACTTTTTCACCATCATTGCGGTTGGTCCACAAAGTTTTGCCTAGCCGCCCCTCATTGGCGGCAATCAACCCCGAAGCCGCGCCCAAAATATGCGGTGTTGAGCGATAATTACATTCCAGCTTAATCACTTTCGCGCCTGCAAAATCTGTCTCAAAGCGCAAGATATTGTCAACTTCTGCGCCGCGCCAGCCATAAATTGATTGGTCATCATCGCCAACACAACAGATATTGCTATGCCCCTGCGCCAATAGCCGCAGCCATAGATATTGCGCGACATTGGTGTCTTGATATTCATCAACCAGAATATTTTTGAATTTTTGCTGATACTGCGTCAGCACTTCGTGGTTTTCTTGAAACAGCCGCAAGGTCTCTAGCAATAAATCGCCAAAATCTGCGGCATTGAGAATTTTCAACCGCTTCTGATAGGTTGCATAAATCCTGCCGCCGCGCCCATCGGCAAAATTTTCCGCTTGGTCTTGCGGCACATCATCGGGCTTTAGGCCACGATTTTTCCAGCGATCAATCAAAATCGCCATTTGTCGCGCTGGCCACCGTTTCTCATCAATATTTTCTGCCTTAATAATTTGTTTGAGCAGGCGAATCTGGTCATCAGTATCAAGAATGGTGAAATCGGGGCGCAAGCCAACCAGCTCGGCATGTTGGCGCAAAATCCGCGCCGATAATGAGTGAAAAGTGCCAAGCCACGGCATACCCTCAATGGTTTCGCCCAACATACGGCTGATGCGGTCTTTCATCTCCCGCGCTGCTTTATTGGTGAAAGTAACGGCCAGCACTTGGCTTGGCCAGATTTGTTGCGTGGCAATTTTATAGGCAATGCGGGTGGTCAAGGCGCGGGTTTTGCCGGTGCCCGCCCCCGCCAATAGCAAAAGTGGCCCATCATCGGCTAAAACGGCCTCGCGTTGGGCATCATTTAACCCATCAAGCAGGGGTGCCAGCTTGCTCTCCTGCATCGCTTGGCCAGCTTGCTCCGACAGGGGCGGCACAGAAACAGCCGATTTTTTTTTGGTGGGCGGTGTATCTTCGCCCAAATCAAATGGGTCGCTCATAATAATTCTCAATACAGGTGATTCTGCGTTACTATAGCACAGCCATAATAGCGTGGCTTGTGCCTATTTTCGCTTATGGGTAAAGTTAGGCCAGATTATTTAGGCCAGATTGTTTAGGGAAAGCCAGATTGTTTAGGAAAAGAGGGTATGATGCGTCTTTATTTTGTCACCATTAGCAGTGTGGCGGGTGCGGGCGTGGTTTTATTGGCTGGCTTGTTGGTGTTGCCCTATATTTTAGATTTAGCCCCAACGCCAGATAACCTCGCTACCGCTATAAAAAATGATACAGGTTTTGCAGTGGCCATTGACGGGGCAGTGGCGGTGCGCTTGTTGCCGCGCCCGCATATTGTTGCCACAAAATTGCGCCTGCAAGCTGGCGACAAGATTCACTTAAAAGCAGAGATTGATAAGGCGCGTATCAATTTATCTATCAGTCATTTATTTTCTCAGTCGGTTAGGGTGGCCAATATTGTTGTCAATGGCGGACGCATTGATATTTTTGCCCATGCACAAATGGACAATTTATTGGGCTTTGTGCGGCAATTTACCGAATTTGGTATGCGTGGCGAAAATTTGGATGTGCGGGTGCATGGATTGGCACAAGATAATCAGCACACAGTGTTGCAGTTGCAGGCGGTATCTGCCGATTTTTCACGTCCCCTATGGACAAATGACTCACGTAGCCAGATCAGTGGAAAATTTAATAATTCTCCTTTTAATTTTAACCTAATAATCGCCACTGGGGCGGATTATCGCGAACGCCTACCGGTGTCGCTGATAATGTCTTTTGATGCGAGCGAACAGCTTACTTTTGATGGTTTTGTTGGCACAAATAGGCATTTTATTGCTGATGGCGAAATTGGCTTTAAGTCGGCGCGACAATTACCGCAAATGGTGCGTAATTTTGGCCTACAGCTCAACACAGGTGCAGATATGACAGCGCGGGGGCTGGTTTATTTAGATAGCACACAGCTGCGTTCCGATGGTCTTGAAGTCAGAATGTTTGGCACAGATTTTGCGGCACAAATTGATGGTCGCTTTGGCGAAGACAATGTGATGGATGATGTTCTGGTGCGGCTCAATACAAAATTTGTCAATCTTGACATTTTTTCTACCACTGACTCAACGCTCCAGCCTGCTTCGCCCATTGCGGCGCAGATTGGACAGCAAAAACCCTCATTATTGCTGGCACTCGCGCCTTTTTTCAATTTGCCGCGTCTGGATGTGCAACTCTCCGCGACACGTTTTTTGATTGGTGATGAAGCAGGGCGTAACTTGCAACTGGATATTGCCCTAACAAAGCAAAGTTTTGATTTTGAACGTTTCAGTGCCGATATGCCTTTCAATAGCTCCATTTTGGGCAATGGCGCATTGGTGCATGAACATGATGAAAGTTTTTTGCGCGGTATTATTTCGGTGCGTAGCTCTGACGCGCTCATGGCCGCGCAATGGTTGGGCGAAAGGCTGGAGGTTGATATAGCGCAGGTGACGCAGCTGAATGAACAAAAATTCCAACGGCTCAGCTTTGTAACAGATTTTATTATATCAGAAGAAACGGTGCGGCTGGAAAATTTGACGGGGCGGCTGGGTGATTCGCCCTTTAATCTGGCACTTGCGGTGAATGATAATCGCACCATCATTGCTGATTTTGAAATTGAAACCCTAGATATGGATGATTGGGGAATAGCCACGCAAAACGCACTTATTCGCCAGCCCAAAAGCCGTAATGCTTTTTCTTTGGGTAATATAGCTTTTGATGCCGCTTTGCGTGGATTATTGGTGTCGCCTTTGGCAAATTATCAAATCACCTTGCAGGCAAAAACCCCACAATTATTGGCGGGGGCTGAGCGGTTTGGCGGTTTTTTGGTGGCCGCGCATAGCACTGGTGAACAGGTGCATATTACCAATATGCAATTTGATAATCTTAATGGTGTGCAGGTGCAGGCCAGCGGACAGCTTGGCCATGATGGCAAAGAATTATCTGGCGGATTGGATGTGCGGCTGAGCGGGGCGGGCGAGCAGGGTTTGATTGCCCCAATTTTGGAGCGGTTGCACCCCTTAAAAGTTGATATAAATGTGCCGATTGATATTGCCATGTCGTTTCATTTTACGGCCCCGAAAAATGCTGCATGGCCCAATATCCTAACCCAAGGCGAAGGCTTATTAGGGGATATTGCGGTGGCTTTTGACACCAGCACCCCATCGCGTCACCTCAATTTTGACGAGGTTGGCAGTCGCGCTCACCTAACCCTAAATGGCAAGGCCAATGCGCTGGCGGCACGGCTGTCTTTGCCGCCGCAATATGCCGCCCAATCCACAGGGGCGTTGGTGCTTGATTATGATGTGCTGGCACCTGCTGTTAGCAATTTGACGGCTAAGCTAAAGCTGGCAGATGATAAGATTGAACTAGAGGGGGCAATTCGCCCCGCCAGTGCTGGTCGCCAATTAGTCGGAAGCATTGCACTGGAAATAAGCGATGTGTTCCCCATGATTTGGAGCGGTGAAGGCGGCCAAGTTTTGCCGATGAATGGGAAAAGCCAACTGACTGTTACAGAAAACACGGCCAGCTTTTCAAATATAGATTTTCTGCTTGGCACGGGGCGTTTGATGGGCGAGGGGCTGTTTGATATGCGCCGCAAACGGCCTGTTCTTAATGCCAGCTTGGTGTTGCAAAATTTTGATGGCACGGCTTTTTTGCCTATTTTCGCGCCTAACAAAAATTGGTCGCAAACCCCAATGCGCTGGGCTTTGCTAGGGTTAAGCGATGCTGATGTGCAGGCACGGCTTAATAATTTGCGCTTTGGAAAAGTGCAACTTGATAATGTGGTGTCGCGGCTCAAATTGGTAGAAGGCGTGTTGGAAGCCTCCAAATTGGCAGTGACAGCATGGGGTGGCGAAGGGGTCTTTGATATTCAAGCGGTTGGCGGCGACTTAACACCATCATTGAGCGTGAACGGAAAATTTACGTCAATTAACTTGGCCAGCTGGCTGACACAAATTTATGGCCGCCCACTCATTGATGTCGGCTTAGATGGCGCGGTAGAGGTGAAAATGCGGGGTCGTTCCGCCGCCGAAATTATCAGTAGCACGCAAGGCACATTTCGGTTTGATGGCAATAATGGCCGCATTGATTTTTTTGATTTGGCAGGTTTTAACAATGCCCTCACAACTGGCATCACAACTGGCCTTACGCAAAAGCCCAATCATCTGTGGCAGGGTGATACGCGCTTTCAACGTGTTTTGGGCTTGGCGATAATCAACAAAGGCATAATAAATAGCGATAGTGCTGAATTGATTATTGAAAATAATGAGCAGTTTGCCAGTTTGAAGGCGGAGCTAGATTTAACCCGCCTGCAAAGCAAAGCCGAATTGCGCTTTTATCCACTTGATGACCAGCGCACGCTTATTTATCGGCTTTCGGGGCTTATCACGCAGCCAAAAATCACTCTTGATACTTCTGCTTTTGATGCGCCTATTTCTGATAAGGGGTCTGCTGATAATATAACAACGCCCTAACGCGCAAAGCACTGGACAGGCTGGCGGCGCGTGGGGCGGTGTCAATCTCTTCAATCAGGGCGCGTACTGAAAGGCTGCGCGCTTTGGCCATTGCCTCAAGAGCTTGCCAAAAAATTGGTTCTAACGATAGGCTGGTCGCATGGCCGGCAATTATCATAGATTTTTTGACAGGTTTTTGTGCGGGCGCGGCATGCGTTGGATTGGCCATTATTTGGGCGCAATCATATCTTCTGGCTTCATCAGCGCGTCAAATTCTTGCTCACTCACAAAGCCCAGCTTAACCGCTTCCTCACGCAATGTTGTGCCATTTTTATGCGCGGTTTTGGCCACCAATGTTGCATTATCATAGCCAATGGTCGGTGCAAGCGCGGTAACGAGCATAAGCGAACGTTGCATAAGCTGGTCAATATTGGCTTGGTTGGCCTCAATACCCACCACGCAATTATCGGTGAAGCTGATGGCGGCATCGCCCAACAGCCGCATAGATTGAATAAGATTATAAGCCATCACGGGCTTAAACACATTCAGCTCCATGTGGCCTTGCGCGCCCGCCACGCTGATAGTTGTGTGATTGCCCATAATTTGTGCGCATACCATTGTCATGGCTTCGCATTGGGTGGGGTTCACCTTGCCGGGCATAATAGATGAGCCGGGTTCATTTTCTGGCAGGCGTAATTCGCCCAGCCCTGAGCGCGGGCCAGAACCCAGCAAGCGAATATCATTGGCAATTTTATTGAGTGAGGCGGCAATAGTGTTGAGCATACCCGACATTTCTACAAAAGCATCATGGGCGGCCAGTGCCTCAAATTTATTTTCTGCCGTCACAAAAGCCAAACCCGTATAATCGGCCACGATTTCGGCAAATTTTTCGGCAAAGCCGCGCTTGGCATTTAGCCCTGTGCCGATGGCTGTGCCGCCTTGTGCGAGTGCCAGCAAGCGCGGCAAAGAGGTTTCCACGCGTTGGGTGGCATAGTGTAATTGCGTGCTATAGCCAGAAAATTCTTGCCCCAAAGTCAGTGGCGTTGCGTCTTGCAAATGGGTGCGCCCGATTTTTACAATATCGCGCCAGCTTTCAGATTTGGCCGCCAGCGCGCTATGGAGATGTTTGAGCGCGGGCAACAAATGCCCATGCGCGGTTTCGGCGGCGGCAATATGCATGGCGGTCGGGAATGTATCATTGGAAGATTGGCTACGATTGCAGTGATCATTGGGGTGGACTGGCGTTTTTGAGCCCATCTCACCGCCCAAAATTTCAATGGCGCGATTGGAAACCACCTCATTGGCGTTCATATTAGATTGTGTGCCAGAGCCTGTTTGCCAAACAACCAGAGGAAAATGGTCGTTTAGCTTGCCTTCCGCAACTTCAGTGGCGGCTTCTATAATGGCTTTGCCTAATTCTGGCTCAAGATTATCTAGTGCCATATTGGCTTTGGCCGCCGCCAATTTGACAATACCCAAAGCGCGCACCAAAGGCAGGGGCATCGTCTCATTACCAATTTTGAAATTGCCGAGCGAACGTTGCGTTTGCGCGCCCCAATATCTATCAGCCGCCACTTCAAGTGCGCCAAAACTATCGGTTTCAGTGCGGCTTTTGGCCATGATGTCTCCCTCCAAATGCGATATTATCTTTATCCGCTCTTAGCACGGCTTATACATTACGCCAAGATAGGCTCTATTTGTCACGGAAATTATCCAGACTTATCACCTCGCCACGCGGCACACCATTTGGGGCTTTTTCATCCTTTTTCTCATCTTGTGGCGCATCTTCGGAAGAATCGTCAAATATCAGCCCAAAAGAAACCGCAGGGTCATAAAATTTTGATATAGCAATAAAGGGGATATACAGATATTCCTCATCTTTATTAAAATTTAGGCGCACGGAAAAGCCATCTTCCGACACTTGCAAATCTTCAAATTGATTTTGTAGAACAATGGTCATTTCTTCGGGGTGGTCATCGCGCAATTTTTGCGACAGGGTTATGCCTTCGGCATGGGTGCGAAAAGAGATGTAAAAATGATGCGCACCCGGCAAACCCCGCTCTGCTGTTTGGCGCAACACATCGCGCACCACACCCAGCAAAGCATTTTGGGCGCGTTCGCCATAATTAAATTCATTATCTTCAGCCATTTTTTACTCATTATATTTATATTTGTGCCAGATATTTGTGCCAGCCAAAAAGGGGTTGGCAAAAAAGTGGAAGGCTTCTGTTGCCGGGTGCCTTCCAAACCCCGCCATTGCCTGCGACGGCACTGGACTTAAATTGAAGATGCGTGGCTGCTAGGCAGCGACGGCTACTTCCGCATAGTTGTCATTTGCAACTATCAATTTGGCCCGATAACGATGGTGCCATGCCGAGCGACGGCTACTTCCTTTACGCCTTCGTCGATCCTACTTCGCCCCCAAAACTTTGCCATAAGCAGCGGATTGGTGGAGGCGCCGGGTACTGCCCCCGGGTCCGATAGGTTTATTACGAAGCCCGTTTATCGCTATAGTCGGTTGCCCGACTCGCTGAATATAACACTTCCCACAACAAAATAACAGGGGCAGGTGCGAAAAGCTTGGTGAATTTGTTAAGAATCTATAAAAATAGTGCCATGCAACAATATCTTGACTTACTCAATCGCGTTTCACAAGAGGGTGCCACCCGCGCCGACCGCACTGGCACTGGCACAAAATCGGTGTTTGGCCATCAGATGCGGTTTGATTTGGCGGCTGGTTTTCCCATGCTCACCACCAAAAAACTGCACTTGAAATCAATTATTTACGAGCTTTTATGGTTTTTATCTGGCGACACCAATATCGCCTATCTGCAAAAGCATGGCGTTAAAATTTGGGATGAATGGGCTGATGAAAATGGCGATTTGGGGCCAGTTTATGGCGCGCAATGGCGGCATTGGCGCGCCCCCGATGGCCGCCATATTGACCAGATTAAAAATCTGGTGGCGCAACTGACGGCCAGCCCCGAATCACGCCGCCATATTGTAACGGCATGGAATCCAGCCGATGTTGAACACATGGCTTTGCCGCCTTGCCATTGTTTGTTTCAGTTTTATGTGGCGGAGGGCAAATTATCGTGCCAGCTTTATCAACGTTCGGCTGATATTTTCTTGGGCGTGCCGTTCAACATTGCGTCTTATTCATTATTCACCATGATGTTGGCGCAAGTGTGCGGCTTTGAATTGGGCGATTTTGTGCTAACACTAGGCGATGCACATTTATATCTGAATCATTTGGAGCAAACAAAATTGCAATTAACGCGCACCCCAACCGCACTGCCACGCATGGCGATTAACCCCACCAAAAAAGATATTTT